>JBDKTZ010000512.1:0-4267 GCA_039679975.1 Prolixibacteraceae bacterium | reverse complement strand
CAACGACACCCGGATTATCCAGTATTCCGTGAAGGTATGTTCCCCACAAGCGCGGCGAAACAAAGCAGCCATCCGGAGCACCTGTATCGGTCGTACACAGAGATTCTCCCCCGTACAAACGGGTTTCACCCATATGGATTTCGTAGCCGGTACAATTCTCTTCCTTGTCTCTAAAACGAAAACCGGTTTGAACTGTCTTTTTTTCTTTTTTCAGTATGGTGATCACCGGCAGTAAGCCCAAACCAGGTACTGCTCCCACTTCACTCTCTATGCGTTCAGGATCGCGGATCTCCTGTCCCAGCATCTGGTATCCGCCACAAATACCATATATGGCCTTCCCCGCTTCACAGGCCTGGAGGATTGCCTTTGCGAGTCCCCTTTTTCTGAGATACAGAAGATCATCAATTGTGTTTTTTGAGCCTGGTATCAGAATAATATCTGCCTGAAGCACGTCTTCAGGATTGGCGGTATAGTACAAATTCACACCCGGTATTCGCTCCAGGTAGTTAAAATCAGTAAAGTTAGACATGTACCTGAGCAGCACAACGACTATATTGACGTCATGATTGTTCCTGCTCCCGCGTCTATAATCAATCGCCACACTGTCTTCCTGATCAATATAGATATCCGAAAAATAAGGCACCACGCCGATCACAGGGACTGCCGTCAGTTCCTCCATTATTTTCCGTCCTTCCGCAAACAAACTGATATCTCCCCTGAATTTGTTAATGAGGATTCCTTTTACCAGGCTACGTTCTGCTTCAGGCAGTAACTGTATCGTTCCATAAACGCTACCGAAAACGCCTCCGCGGTCAATATCAGCCACTAAAATCACAGGAGAATGAGTTTCCACAGCTACCCGCATGTTCGTAATATCCTTGTCCCATAAGTTCACTTCGGAGATACTGCCTGCTCCCTCCATTACGACGGGATTATACTTTTCATTGAGCGAATGCCAGGCTTTCATAGCCTCACGGAATAAGAATTCCCGATCAGTTTGCAGGAAATATTCCTGTGCCGATTGGTCACCAATTGGTTTACCATGAAGAATGACCTGGGCTTTCACAGCACTGGCAGGTTTCAGCAAAATGGGATTCATTGCACTGAGGCAGGGTATTCCGCAAGCCTCGGCTTGAACTGCCTGTGCCCGTCCCAATTCGAGACCTTCGCCGCTGGCATAGGAATTCAGCGACATGTTCTGAGCTTTAAACGGCGCAGGAGAATATCCGTCCTGCAAAAATATCCGGCAAAATGCCGCATTGATCACCGACTTACCCACATCAGAGCCGGTTCCCACAAACATAATAGATTTAAGCCTTTTCACTTTTCGGATTTAAATCAAAAGAATACACTCCTCCAAAAACAGGATTAAAGCTCTCAAAAATCTCTTCCACAGTCTGATCATCCAGAATTGATTTAATCAGTCGAATCACGCCGGCATGTGTAACTAACACGACATGTCCGGTAAATTGGATGCGTAGTTCCTCCAAAAACAAAGCCACCCGTTTCCGGAATTCAGGGTAAGACTCACCCCCCGGGCAGGATTCTTCGAGATAATGATCCATCCAGTACTTCCCGGTGTCAGAAAAAAAGATCTCATTCCATGCTTTGCTTTCCCACTGGCCAAAATGGAGTTCTTTTAGCCGTTCATCAAAATAAATTTCATGTCGGGGAAAAAGATCGGCTGCCAGTTTTCTGCAACGGCTCAGCGGACTGGAAAAAACTTTGTCAAAACGAAGTGTCTGTATTTGCCTTTTAATCAACCCTTTTTCTTCTGCATAGGTTACCGCCAGCGGAACATCGGATTGCCCGTAGCAGGTTCCCGACGGGACATCCACATTGGTATGGCGTATACAGGTAAGTTTAATCATACAATTGTAATAAAGAAAGGCAAAGATAAAATAATACTTCTGTGATTTGCTGCAGGGCTCCCAGGCAATCACCGGTGTAACCTCCGATCTTTTTCTCAATGTATTTTTTAAACAACCAGGTGATAAGTAAAGATAAAGGGATAATCGCAGCCGGAAGTTGCCAGGGTAACAGAGCTGCCGGAAGCAATCCGAACACCATGGCGATAATAAGATCTGAATTTTTTCCTCGTTTCCCGATTGGCTTCGTCTTGCTTCGTTCATCTTCACGCGAGTACCGGCTGGTAAAAATAACCAGTACCGGCATCAGCCGGCTAAAGGCATGGGCAGCAATCATAGAGAGCGGGAGCACGACCAGAGGTAAAGCCTGAAGCGCAAGAAATTTCGTACCCATCATGCCAATCAGCCCCACGGTTCCATAGGTCCCGATACGGCTATCCTTCATGATACTGAAGATTTTCTCGCGGGTGTACCCGCCTCCAAAGCCGTCGCAAAAATCGGCAAAACCATCTTCATGAAAGGCACCTGTGAGCAAAATGGTGAAGATCATGCTCAGGAAAACCGCCAATTCTGCCGGCAGAACGAAACTCAGTCCATAAAATAGAGCAGCTCCAAGCCCTCCGACAATCCAGCCAATCAGTGGGAAATAACGCGTTGCCCGATTCAGGTTCTCGTTCGAAAATTCCAAAGAGCGCGGAACCGGTATACGGGTATAGAACATCACCGCCGTCAGCAGCCAATTAAGTTGTCGTTTCATTTTTCTTTATCGCTTACCCCCGCCTCTTCAAAACTCGCCATTTCATTCAGAAAAGTGGCCGCTGCCCGGATCACCGGGAAAGCCACCGCAGCGCCGGAACCTTCACCCAGGCGCATGCCCAGGTTCAATACCGGTTTAGCCTTCAGATAGTCCAATATTAATTGATGTCCCCGTTCTTCAGATGTATGGCAGAAAATACAGTTACCTTTCACTGAGTCATCAAACCGAACTGCTGTCAGCGTTGCTGCAGTTGCTATAAATCCATCAACAAGGATTACCATTCGCCGGCGTCTTGCTTCCAGTATTCCTCCCACCATCATGGCAATTTCAAGTCCGCCAAAAGTGGCAAGGGTCTCCTCCGCGGTTTGCGGATTATACTTTTCAGAAACAGCCTTCAGTACGGAGGCTTTATAGTCGAGCTTCTCTCCTGTCATCCCTGTTCCCCTGCCGGTACAAACTTCAATGGGCAGGTTCATAAACCGATGCATTAACAACGACGAAGGTGAGGTATTTCCGATACCCATCTCCCCAAAGCCAATGGTATTACAACCTGCTTCCGCTTCAAGGCGAACAAATTCTGCTCCTTTTTGCATGGCGCGGCGGCATTGTTCCAGGGTCATGGCCGGCTCCTTCATCATATTCGCAGAACCTTTTGCAATTTTGGCATTGATAATGGGCGACCCCTCCGGAAAATCGTAGTCAACTCCCGCATCAATCACCTTGATGGCGACGCCGTTCTGCCGGCAAAAAACGCTCACGGCAGCTCCACCCGTGCAAAAATTCATGGCCATCTGCCAGGTCACCTCTTTTGGGTAAAGGCTCACACCTTCGTCGGTGATCCCGTGATCGGCAGCAAAAACCAGAATAGTCGGTTTCTTTAGTTCGGGTGACAAGGTTTTCTGAATAAGTCCCAGTTGAAGGGCGATTTCTTCCAATTGCCCCAAGGCACCCGTAGGCTTGGTTTTCAGATCAATTTTCCGTTGAAGTTGTTCTTTCAATGTCATGATAAGATTATTTTTATGTGCTGCGAATAGCTGGTTTTAAATAGTCCACCCCTGCCCTTCGCAGTCCCGTTTTTTAACTACCCGATCTCCATGTTCCGGTCTTCCGTGTTCCGGGTCTCCCTTCTCCTCCATGCCCCATGCCTTTTCATCCTGCAACCCTGTCACCTTGCAACCCCGCCACCCTCTTCCGGTCTCCCGTATCCGTGTTCCGGTCTCCGTTATTTTACTTTGACCGCTATGCCCGACACCATCAGGTAAACCTCACCGGCACCCTGCGCAATGAACTGGTTCATCCAACCCTGCAGGTCGGCGAATTTGCGGGCCACTTCATTCTCCGGATGAACGCCCATACCCAGTTCATTACTCACCACGATCAGATCCATTTCCTGTGCAATAAAGGCATTCCATTCCCGCTTCGCTTCTTCCAGGGTGATTTCCGATTCCGATCCGTTGTCATAAAAGAAGTTGGTCAGCCAAAGCGTGACACAATCGAGCATAACGGTTCGATTGCTGAATTCGTGCTTTGAAAGCCATTTTTCTTCTTCTACCGTTTGCCACCGTTGATCGCGATCTGACTGGTGACGTCTGATCCTTGCAGCAAAATCATCGTCCCACACCCGGGCTGTAGCCAGGTAAAC
>JBDKTZ010000102.1:0-14030 GCA_039679975.1 Prolixibacteraceae bacterium | reverse complement strand
TGGCGAGAGATGATGATAATGTTCCGATGATGATGGGGCATAGCTCCGGATCGAGTAGTCACACCTGGAGCATCTGGTATCAGGACGAATTTTCTGACAATATTGTAACCATCAACGCCAGACATTTGTATTACAAGCAGGTACGTGCAGGTTTACATGCTGTTCCTTCTGAACCCGCTTCGGCTTTATATGGTTACCGCGGGTGGAATTTCGTCCGGGCCTGTAATGTGGGACTTGATCACTATGATAATGCAAACATTTCGGAGGTGATAAAAAATAAATACAAGGCAGAAGCTCGCCTGATGAGAGGGTGGTTTTACGCAGAAAAAGTATCGAAATTTGGAGATGTCCCCTGGGTGGAGCACGAATTGAACATCGATTCGGAAGAGTTATATGCAGCCAGGACGCCCAGAGAAACAGTGATGGAAAAGGTACTGGAGGATCTCAATTTCGCCTGCGAATACCTGCCCGAAGACTGGGGCAACGGAAGGGCTCCGGGGAGGTTAAACAAATGGTGCGCTTTAGCTGTAAAATCAAGGGTTTGCCTGTTCGAAGGAACCTGGAGAAAATATCATGGGGGTACAAACCCCACTATGTGGCTGCAAGAAGCCGCGGATGCTGCAAAAGAACTAATTGAAAACGGACCGTATCGTATTTACAGTACCGGCGACCCGTATCATGACTATAATGCATATCAGCGCGTGACCAGCCTTGACGGGAATGCCGAAGTGATTTACTGGAGAAAATACGAAACTGCGAATGGTACCCATGTTGTCAATTATCACAAAAAATACCAGGGTGGAGCTACGAAAAGCATGGTGGAAGATTATCTGTGCACGGATGGCTTACCCATTACACTTTCTCCATTGTATAAAGGAGATGCAAAGATCGAAGATGTTTTCGAAAACCGTGACCCCAGGTTAAGGCAAACTGTTTTACATCCTCAGGACCAGCCCTATTACAATTATGACAACAGTACTGCATACACCTATCCGCGTTTTACAGGAATGACAGGTGGTCTTCCAAGTTTAACCGGTTACCATCTTATAAAAAATTTTGATGCTGTGGCGTCAGTTGCAGCGTCGGGAACTTCGATCACCCCGGCGATTCAATTGCGGCTGGGGGAAGTGTTGTTGAATTATGCCGAAGCCAAAGCAGAATTGGGAACACTAACCCAGGCTGATCTGGATATGAGCATTAACAAATTACGCGACCGGGTTGCCATGCCCCACATGGACCTGAACAACATCCCGGTGGATCCCCGGTATGTGAAAGATGGCGTTCTTCCTTTGCTTGTTGAAATTCGCCGCGAGCGCAGAATTGAATTATTTATGGAAGGGTTTCGTTACAATGATCTCCGCCGCTGGAAACAGGGTAAAAAACTCGAAATACCCAGTATGGGGATACTCTGGGATAATGCAGCAAAAACCCGTTACAAAGGCTCAAAGGTGACTTCAGCAATTGATGCCTCATCAGGAAAAGAGTATATATTAGTTTATGCCGGCACCGAATTTGCAACTCCGGTTTTCGACGAAAGTAAACACTATTTATGGCCTATCCCGCTTAACTCGATTTCACAAAATCCGAATTTAGGGCAAAATCCGGGTTGGGAATAGTTGCAAGATTGGACTGTCTCAGAAGATCAGTCTTACTGCGTTTGAATGCAGGCAAGAGACTTCTGAGGCAGTTTCTTTACACAGAAAATGCGATTTCCTTTTCCAGTCAGAGCAAGAAGCTTATTTTTTTAAGGTCTTCTTCATTAGTTACAAAATCAATGAAAAATAATAAATGAATTCAAAAATCAGTAAAAGTCAATCATCAGGAATTAACCGCCGGAAATTTATTGGTACAGCTGCTGCTGCAGCCGCCCTGCCTGTTCTGTGGCCGGAAAGCCATCTATACGCACAAGCATCGGGCAGCCCGTCATCATTTTCGGAACCGGTCCGGAAAATACCTGTCAAAGACGAAGTGGATGTTATTATTTGTGGCGGCGGTCCGGCGGGAATTGCAGCGGCTGTCACTGCAGCCCGGGCCGGAGCCAGTGTCCGGCTTTTCGAAATGCATGGGTGCCTGGGGGGTGTCTGGACTTCAGGCTTACTGACCTGGATCTTTGATATTGATAAACCCGGCATCGCACAGGAGATTCGCTACAGGCTCGACGAACGAGGCGCACGCCGGGGAACAGACAAAGATAACTTTGTATATGAACCCGACGAAATGAAGTTGCTTCTGGAAGATATGTTTGCAGAAGCCGGCGTAAAACTTCGGTTAATGACCCAGCTTGTTGCAGCTTATAAAGAGAAAAACCGGCTAACAACCATCATCACTGAGTCAAAGTCGGGCCGGGAAGCCTGGCGTGCTAAAGTTTTTATCGATGCCACCGGTGACGGGGATCTTGGCGCCCTTTCCGGCTGTAAATGGGATCTTGGCCGTCCTGAAGACGGATTATGCCAGCCCCTGACCATGAATGCGCTGGCTGTTGTCAGGGATGTGACCCAGCTGCAAAAATACATTTGTTTTTATGGCGGAGACCAGTCGTGGCGCAGCGAGCCAAACAGAAATTTCAAGGCGGAAGTCAGGCGTGCCGGCATCGAACCCTCCTACAATGTGGCGAAACTGTTTCATGTCCGCGACAATTTGATCCTGATGATGGTCAACCATGAATACGGTGTAAAACCTTATGATACCGATGCTATGACCGCTGCTACCATCCACGGACGGCGCGAGGTATTCACGATTGCCAGAGGTCTGCGCAATTTGGGGGGAGTTTGGGATGGCTTGCAGGTGGTTGCTTCGGCCGAGCAAATCGGCATCCGCGAAGGACGCCGTATTCACGGGCTTTACACGATCTCGGAAAAAGATATTCGTGAGGGCGTGGCATTCGAAGACGGTATTACCCGTGTCAATTTTGGAGTGGATATTCATCAGCTTACAAAGGGAGTTCACAATCCGGGAAACGAAATTACGGCAAAGCCTTATGAAATTCCCTTACGGGCTCTGATTGCCAAAGATGTGGAAGCGTTGATGATGGCGGGGCGATGTATCAGCGGCGATTTTATTGCTCATTCAAGTTACCGGGTCACGGGAAATGCCGTGGCAATGGGTGAAGCTACCGGGATTGTTGCAGCAATCGCTTCGGCAAGCAAACGGTTACCCAATGAAGTTCCATGGCGAGAGGCTGAGGCCAGGTTAAAACAAATAGGTCAACGGTAAAACGATTGAATCAAGGAAAAGATGAAAGGTTTTACACGCAGAAAATTTATACTGAACGGTATAGGAATGGGATTAACCGGTAGTTTACTGGCAAGTTCCCGGGATTCATTCACAGAGAGCTTATCAGGAGAACAAAAAACGGGAAGTATGCCGTTCATTCGAAATGGTGAAAAGCAAATCTTTGCGGATGATGTGATGATTTTTTACAAATCAGGTATCGAACGCAAATGCCATGCAGCCCAAAAACCGGATCACCCGGTATTGGAAAGTGATAAGCCTTGGGAATTCGTTGAAAATGAAGGAGTAAAAACCCCATATGCAGGCATCTATGGGACTGTTCTCCGGGATGAAAATTCCGGAAGCTTTCGGATGTGGTACAATGTTTACAAGGAAACTTGTTATGCCGAATCGACTGATGGGTTCAACTGGCAAAAACCGGATCTTGGATTAATGGGTCAAACCAATAAGGTCAATCTTTTCGACTTTCAAAGTCCAAGTTTTATCCTCGATAAAACAGAGCCTGATCCGGCCAAACGGTATAAGGCAGTCGGGGCTAAAGATGGTTTCAGCAAAGAAGTAATCAACAGGCTAAAATCTAAATTCAGGTTTTCTGAATCCTACCATAGAAATTATGCTTATTGTGCTGCGTATTCCGCTGACGGGCTGAACTGGACCATGTACCCTGATCCGGTTTTGATGGGGATGGACACGATCACGCTGGCGCAAGATCCGGTTACCGGCGAGTATCTGGCTTTTCACAAGCAAACCCAGGACCCGCGTTCATTTGGGCGACAGGTATTTTTATCAATCAGTAAAGACCTGCTTTTGTGGTCAGATACAGAACTGGTCATGGCGACCGATGAAATTGACCACGAACAAGCCCGAAAACTTGAAGGCGGTACTCACGCTGAATTATACAACATGTCAGCTTTCCCTTATGCCGGTCAATGGTTGGGATTAATCACCCAATTTCGCTGTATCGGGGAACCGTTGGTGAACGGAAAAGCAAAGGCCGGACAAAAAGGGATTATTGATGTACAACTCGTACACAGCCGCGACGGACGCAAATGGCAACGGTGCTCCGACCGAAGTCCTGTAATCCCGACCGGGCCTTATGAATACGACAAAGGAATGGTTTTCGGGGTCTGCAACACACCGGTGTTCGTGGGCGATGAAATGTGGATGTATTATTCGGCTTCGACCGACATTCATTGCGGGGACAGCCCCGAAAAGAAAGTTTCGATTGGGCGTGCTGCCTGGCGTATTGACGGGATGGTCTCCCTTCAGGCCGAAGAAGAAGGAATCATTCAGACGGCATATTTCCGGAAACAGGGAGATCGCTTATTTGTGAACGCAGATGTCCGCAAAGGTCAGCTTCTGGTAGAAGTACTGAACGAAGCCCGCGAGGTGATTCCCGGTTACGGGAAGAACGAATGTGTTTCTTTACGGGGGGATGGTGTTCGTCAGCCGGTGACGTGGAATCATCGGAAAAATCTTCCGGAGGGTTCTGTTAGTCTGAAATTTTACCTGACTAAAGGAAACCTGTATAGCTACATTATCAACTAACTTAACTATCATGACCAAATTCAAAAAGTCGATCGCTGTTTTGGGCTGTGCAGTTGTTTTTCTTTTTTTAACCGGTTGCTTTCCGAAAAATCAAACCGGAATGGAAACTTCACTTTTTAAAGTTTCGTGGGAAACATCATCTGTCGGCTCCTGGAAATATACAGTCAAAGCGGCAGGAAAAACAGTCGAAATTAAACTTCCGGTTTTCGAAATTGACGGGAACCCAATGACTGCCTTGCTGAATGATCTTAAGTCAGTGAACGAGCCTGCCGTTTTGCGAAACGGGGTAACCGAGTATGTTTACGAAGGTGCATTCCAGGCAGATACCACCATCCGTTTACAGGTAAAATTTCGGGTAGCCGCCGATAATCCGGTAATCCGTTTTTGCTATTTGCTGAAAGCTTCCGGAAAGCAAAAACTGACTAAAAACGCAGGGTACGACAACCTTTCTTACTTGTCGTATTCGATGAACGCGTTTTCTGAGTGTAAGGAAATCAGCCTTTCTGTTTTTAACGAAATGATTCATTCGTGCCATTTACGCGAAACGCCGGTATATGATCCCGATTTTGCCGACTCAGGATCGGTTGCCGGACCAATTTTGCTGGGTAACGACCAGCAAATAACCTTTCTCTGCGCGTATGAGCACGATTCTATGTATCCCAATAATTTTTTGGAATATCGTTTCCATCAGGATCAGCAAGTTCAGTTAAAGGCGGTGAAGGGGAATTATTACAACGGGCAGCCGGTTGACGGCTATTCAACGGTTTGGTTTGAGGTAGCCGGTGTGACTGATGGAGAGAAGAAAATGGCCGACCAGTTCCGGACGTTCATTCTGAAATACCAAACAGAAAACCTTGCCAGTCGTGAGCCTTATGTTTATTACAATACATGGGGTCGCCAGGAACGGGTGAAATGGGCCGGCGGGCAATACCTTACGACAATGAATCTGGATTATACGCTAAAAGAAATCGACCGTGCGCATGAGATGGGAATTGAATACTATGTGCTTGATGCGGGCTGGTTTGACCGTGCCGGCGATTGGGGTGTCAACCTGAAAAATTTTCCTGATGATTTTAAACAAGTCCGTGAAAGACTGGAGCGATACCAAATGAAGTTAGGTGTCTGGATGGATCCGGCAAAAGCGGCGCTGACCAGCCGGGTATTTCCGGAACACCAGGACTGTATAAAAACATGGAACGGAAGGCCGGATGAACCTTCTCTGGTTTGGGAAACAGAAGAAAGCGTTGATATGTGTCTGGTAAGCCCGTACTGGGACTATTATGCTGATGTGCTGATTAGAATGTACAAAGAGTTGGGAATAAGTTATTTTTATCTCGATGGGGTAGGACAATCAGGTTGCGATGACCCGAATCACTTTCATGGAACGGAGCAAAACCTTCCGGAAGAAAGGCAACAGTCTTATGGTTTTTTATTGCCGGTTTACCTGGGGAAAATCATGGAAAAAGTATGTGCTGCTTGCCCCGACGCTATTTTCGACTTTGACGTAACCGAATCCCGCCGGATTGGTGTTGGGCTACAGTTTTTGGCTAACGGAAGGTATTTTATCCTGAATAACGGACCGTATTTTAAGAATTTTGATTTAGGAGAAAGTCTTTTGCCTAACAACTGCCATAATATTTTCATTAATTCAGGCCCTGCCCGCACCTGGTTTATGCGCTCGGTACTGGATTACGATAAGTGGATACCATCGAATTTGTTTTTAGCCAATTATCAATCTGATGATCCGGAAAGTTCGCAGATGGTTAACCTGGCATCGCTGGTTCTGGGGCAGAATTCTATCTGGGGCGAAATCCTGAAAACCTCGCCGAAAGGGGTTGCCTTATTTCATAATATCCTGGAGAAATATAAACTGGTTCGCGAAGATATTGCCATAGCCAGTCCGGTTCAGACCGGAATCCCGGGAGACACCCCTGAAATTTTTGAGAAAATTAATCCTGAAACCGGGAACGGAGTAGTTGTCATTTTCGCCAATTCGAAAGGGAAATTTTCATATATTACAAAACATGCAGTTACTGATTACAGCTGGCATAACGAAGGTGTTGATGTGGAATCAGGCTCTGACAAACATGCGAAAATTAATACTGTATTTGACGAACCATCGGCTGCAATTATCTTTTTCGGAGCGAAATAATGAAATGAAAACAGTTATGAGAACAGAGAATTACTTTGTTGTATTTATACTGGTTATTTTTGCATCATGTAACAGCAAGGCACAAGTGACTGATAATGGCAAACTTCAGAGAAATTATTTTCCCGATTTTGATATTCGGCAGGCAATAACCAGCGGCGACATTTACCGGACATCCTGTGCCGACACGGCAGTATTGAACCTATACCAGGGGAATGGGCGTTTTGGTTGTTCATATGGTCCGATGGGATTACATATTAACCCTGAAAAAACACAACTCAACGAATACGGGAAAACGCAATACATGCATATCCAACATTTTGTAAGGGCTAAGTTTGGTTCTGATTATTTGCTGCCTTTATTACGTGTTTACTGGAAATCTGAACCCGAAAAAATAACCGGATACAGCCAGCACCAGTCGTTTTATGACGGGATAATTACCACACATTTTGAAGAAGGGAAAAATAAAATTACTGTCATCACCTGGTTTGACCCGGTCGAAAGAGATGTAGCAGGTATTAAAATTAATGTGGAAGGAAAGGTTTCGGACATTATCATTGTCCCTGACGAAAAACCGGAAGTTCATTATAATCAGAAACTTTCACAAACATCGTCAACCAGTTTTGAATCAGGTATATGGACAATGAATTTATCTTGTTTAAACGTCTCTTCTACTTTTTTTATAAAGGCCAATACTGAAACAAAACTCAATGAAAACCGGCTTCATCTAACCCTGCATGAGGGAGTGAATACAATTTTGTTTGCAGTAAATAAAAAAACGGAAGCCTCTCCGGAAGAATCGTTATCACGTACCGAAAGCTGGTGGCACGCAAATTGGAAGAATTCGGCTTGTTTGGTATTGCCGGATGAGCAGGCACAAAAAATATGGGTTCGTTCTATGGCTTATTTGCTGTCTTCGTATAATGATGACAAACTCGGTATCGCCCCTCCGATGGGTTTGACAGGAACTTGCTGGCCATTTCCTTTTCCTGAAGATCTTTCATTTATCCATGCGGCTATGCTTTACACAGGGAACCTGGATATTGCTAAATCCTGGATTGAATACTGGGCCGAAAGAATTCAGGGAATAAAAGATTACACCAAAAGGTTGTTCGGTGTAGATGGTGTTTATTCGCCATGGGTTTTCCCTTATGGCGAATTTGAGGGTTATCATGATCCAACTCCGCCGAACAAATGCTATTATGAAATCCATAATTCAGGGTATTTGACAAGGATGGCTTACGAAACAGCAGTTTTTGTAAATGACCTTAACTGGACTCAAAAATATGCGCTGCCTATTATCAGGGAAACGGCGTTATTTTATAAAAATATCTGTAAAAAAGAAAACGACGGTTTGTGGCATTTATTTGTTACCCCATCTATGGGGCAGGATGAAGAAGGGGGTGTAAACCAAAAAGATTATCTGTGTGCATTAACCAGTGCCGAATATTGCTTCCAAAAGGCAATCGAATATAAGCTTGATGTGGATGGTTTTTATAAAACTGCCCTGGAAGAAGGGCTGGCATTCCCAACTTTAAAATCAGAACAAGGGTTCTACTTCACGAACCAGGGAACCGGGATGGAAAATTTTGGAAAACAAAAACACCCAATACAGTTAAATCCGTTGGCTTTTTTGCCGGTTGGTCAAGAGGTGTCAACCCCGACAGCTATTGCTTATAAACTTCGTTATGAAATAACGGAGGATTCTTATAAACCCCATTTTTCAGGTTGGACATTAGGCGAGTTCCTGTTGGCCGGATCACGAATTGGTGATGTGGAAGGTTGGAAAAAAGACTGGTGTAACCTGCGAAAATCGGATTATGTTGATGCGGACTGGATACAGGTATATGAATCGAGCCGGCTACACAGGCACTCCTTTTATGTGACAACTAGCGGGCTGATGGTACAAACGTTGCTCAATAACCTGGTTACAGATTGGTTCGGAAAGCTTGAAATAGCCAAATGTAATCCGTGGGAAGGGGAAATCTTTTTTAGAAATATTTATTCGCTTTTAGGTGTGAAAGTGAACGGAAAGATAAACGGCAACCATGCGGATTTAATTCTTGAGGCCTGGAAAGATTGTCAATTTGAATTGCATGGAAAGAAAATCAAAATAAGAAAAGGGGAGATGAAAATCATAAAACTGAATTTGATTAATGGATAGTGATATACTTTTTGTAAGGGCGAAAGTGATATCAGTCGGTCATCTCTTCTACTTTATATTCGCCATGTACAGGAAGAAGATGTTACTAAAGATGTCATACCGCTTGTAAGGGGGATGCAGATAACACTTGGCGGCATTCTTTTCATCATTTTATTCTGAGTTGCTTCACGGAATATTGTCGTTTTGGGGTAATTATTTTAATAACGGATGGTAAAATGAGAAAGTATCTTTTCCTGTTGGTCGGTTTTTGTTTTGCGGGACCTTTATTTTTCCCCCTGGCCGGTGTGGCTGGAGGGGAGGTGAAGACACTCCGTAAAAATGCCGGTATTTCCCCTGCCGGCATCGGGAAATGGGAGATCAGAGAACAAGATGATTTGATCGTGATTCAGGCCGGCATCCTTAGACGGGAGCTGGTCCTTTCTGATAGATTGTTTGCATCTGCAGGCTTGTTTGTCGGTGGTGATAAACTGATCAACGCCCCGGCAGAAGAATTGTCGGTTACGTTCATGAAGGCTTTTCCAAATAAGAAGCCGGATGGAATAGGATATTCGGATCAGGGCGGAGTTGAGCAGACTGATGCCGTAAAAAATCAGACCGATGCCTTGTCTGTAAAGAAAAAAGAATCCAACGGGACGGGTGACATTAAATGGGTCGATTCAATGCTTATGGATCAGACGGTTTTCCCATCCGTATTTAAAAGGAAGAGTTGCCGGATCTCCAAACCGGATAGCTGTACCACGAGGTGTGCGATTATTTTTTCGGCCGTTCATCCGCTTGAGGGAATTTTTGTTGAGATCAACTACGAAATTTCCTCCGGATATCCGGTTATCCGGAAATGGGTCACATTCCGGAACCAGGGTGAGGAATGGATAAAAATTTCTGATTTGATGCTGGAGAGCTGGCATCCGGCGGCGAACTATATGCATACAACGATGCTGACACCCGATTCGCGGGGTGTAGACCCTTCCATCCTGGCTTTCAGCGATTCTGCGGATTCACAAGGAGTGATAGCCGTAAGCGAAATCCCCTCCAGGCTCCGGCATCTGGCGCCCGACGGAAGCAGCGGTTACGACCGGGATCTTTTTGAATGGGTGATCGGCCCGGGCGAGACCTTCGAATCAGAGCCGGTTTTTCTGTATGCCTTTTCCGGGGAAAGTTATCCGACCGTTTCTGCAGTTTCGACAGCGCTCGACCGTTGCGTGGAGAATGACTTTAAAGACTTTTTAAACAAACGGATACTGAGGCCCGTCAATCCAGGCAAACGCATTGAACCGGTATTTTGTACCTGGACAAATTACAGCGCCGCCATTAACGATTCTAACATGCGTGTTGCCGCCGGTATTGCATCTCAGATCGGTTTCCGGTGCTTTCAGCTGGATGCCGGCTGGTCGGATACCGGGCCTGGCGCCGGCTGGGCTGTTTCGACCCGTGTTCCCAACAGGAACTTCTCTGATTTAAAAGGATTGAGTGCCTATATCCGCTTAAAGGGAATGGAAACCGGCTTGTGGTATTCCGATTTTATCAGTGAAAAAAAATACGGAAAGCCGGGTAGCGGACCCGGATTGTTCAGCCTCCCGCTCATTCGCCGTAGCGGCGGTTTGGGCCTGAGCATGTGCTACGGCGAATCGCGTGAAAAGTATATCAGCGACCTGGTTTACCTTCATCACACTTTTCAGGCCGGTTATTTTAAGCAGGATCTTAGTAACGTTTGTTACGGAGACATTGCACAGGGCCATGAGAGCCGGACGCTCCGGGAGTCATACCTACGCGGGCTGAGAGGGCTTTTTGAAGTACAGGATGAAATCCATCGCCGTGCTCCTGATGTGTGGCTTCAGCTTTCTCATGAGATCTATTGGGAAACCCCGGGGCCGGAAGCTGATGTCGCTGTACTGAAACATGCGGATTCCTACCATTCGGCACCAAACGAATACTGGGGCGCCGGTAACCGAAGTAAACTGGTTTCGTCCGGATGGAAATACGATGTTGACAGTCTGAAGCAAAAGTTGATCCAGGGCGCTTTTCGTGCCCGTGACCTTTTATACAGGCACCGGGGACTGCCTCTGGAACGGATTGAAGTATTCGGAGCGGTAACGACAAACTTCCGGGGAAGCCTTACTCCTGCGATACAGGACAGGCAGGTTTGCAGTTGGCTGACGGGGGCTCCGCTTTCTTTTTCAGGAGACCTGACTTCACTCACTCCGGAAAACATCGGGAGGTACTGCTTTTTGTTCAGCATGCTGAAAGACCTCGAACAGAAGTATCGAATTTATTCCTGCTATCAGTACAGCGGCGTACCTGCTCCGACTGACGAAGACTGGCATTGGTGGGGAAAACTTAACCGGAAAGGACTGGGTATAGTGGTTGTATTAAGAGGGAAGACGGGAGAACGGGAAAAGAAAATTAATATTCCATGGGTTAATCCGAGGGACAGATATTATCTGAAAGGATTGCTTTCGGGGAAGGAGCTAGGCTGGTTCTCCGGAAAACAGCTTCAGAAGGGAGATCTGAAAATTAGTTTAGATCCATTTGAACAGGAGATTATTGAACTATCGCTTGATGGCAAAAAAAGATTATCGAAAAAACAGCCATAGGCCAATGGCAGAAGTAAAATAAATGATATTTGTCAGCAAAAAAAAGGAGAAACTCATTGATTTTTGATAAATTTACGGGGAACTAAGTAACCTAAACCGATAAACATGAGGTGTATATTTGTTCTTTTTTATTGTGTCTTAATCTCCCTGCAAGCATGTAACATCAAAGAGGATTTTTATGTTACAGATCTTCGCTGCGAAAATCTTGTGAATCCTTTGGGAATTGGAACGGTTGTTCCCCGTTTTAACTGGAAAGTCCTGAGCTATAAGAACGGAACGGAGCAAAAAGCCTGGCAGCTGCTTGTTGCCAGTGATCCGTCTCTGCTTGCTGAAGGGAAGGCTGACCTTTGGGATTCCGGGAAAATCAATTCTGCTTCACAGGTGCTGGTGCCTTACGGGGGCGAACAGTTGCCGGCCGGCTCGGTAGCCTGTTGGAAAGTGAGAATATGGGACGAAGCAGGTGATGCTTCAGCATGGAGCCCTGCTGCAACTTTCAGCATCGGGCTGTTAACCCCTGAGGATTGGCATGCTTCTTACATCGGCTTTTCTTCCGAAGCGGGCTATACAGAATGTCCGCAGTTGATGAAATCATTCAATCTGGATGATCCGGGTGCCAAAATGTTATTATATGTCAATTCACTCGGATATCATGAGGTATATGTCAACGGTGTAAAAGCGGGAGAAGGTGTACTGTCACCTGCAGTTTCCCAGTTTAATAAGCGTTCGCAGATCATCACTTATGATATAAGCTCTTTGATTAAAAAGGGTAGAAATGATCTGATGCTTTGGCTGGGCAGCGGCTGGTACACGGAAGGCTTACCCGGAGTCGTTAATAACGGTCCTTTGGTGAAGGCTCAACTGGAGAGATGGTCAAAAAAACAGCGTGAGGTGATCTTGGCTACGGATTCTGCATGGAGCGGAAGAAAAAGCAGTTATACCAGGCATGGTACCTGGCGGCCTCATCAGTTTGGGGGCGAAATAGTGGATGGTTCTTTGGCAAAAAATGACCTAAGGCTGGATAGCGGCGCGTGGGGTCCGGTTGTCATAGTTTCTGTCCCGGATCATGAAGTAAGCCCGCAGCTAGTTGAACTGAACCGGATTGCGGAAACGATAAAACCCATAGAGATCAGGGAACTGGCCAAAGACACTTTCCTGGTCGATATGGGAAAGAGCCTGACCGGCTGGACGGAGATTCAATTTCCTAAGCTTCAAAAGTCACAGGAAGTTACGATTGAGTATTGTGATCACCTGGATGAAAACGGAAAGTTTGTCAATCAAAAGCAAATGGATCGTTATATTGCTGCAGGTGAAGGCCCCGAAATCTTTACGAACAAATTTAATTATCACGGATACAGGTTCATCCGGATCTCGAATTTGCGGGAAAAACCTGCTGCAGAATCGGTCAAAGCGTACCTGATCCATACCGGTTATGAACTGGCTTCGGGATTTCAGTGCTCTGATCCGGAACTGAACAGGATCCACGACATGATCTTTTATACCCTGCGTTGCCTCAGTGTTGGCGGCGACCTGGTGGATTGTCCCCAGATCGAGCGGCTGGGATATGGCGGCGACGGCAATGCATCGACTGTGACCGCACAAACCATGTTCAATCTGGGCCCGTTATATGCCAACTGGTTGCAGGCGTGGGCCGATTGTATCCGCGAAGACGGCGGCATGCCGCATACAGCCCCCAATCCATATCTCGCAGGAGGTGGCCCTTACTGGTGTGGCTTTATCATCACCGCCTCCTGGAACACCTATCGTCATTATGGTGATTCGCTGATCCTTCAGAAATATTACCCGGTGATGCAAAAATGGCTGGGGTATGTGGAGAAGTATTCACCAAATGGCTTGCTGGAGCCCTGGCCGGATACCGATTACCGGAACTGGTACCTGGGCGACTGGGCCACGCCGACCGGGATTGACCAAAAGGCTGAAGCATCGGTTGGACTGGTCAACAATTGCTTTGTAAAGGTTTGCTATGATACGATGATAAAGATCGCACAGTTGTTAGGTAAAACTGAAGATGCCGCGGGCTATTCGGCAAAAAGCGATGAACTGAAGAAAATGATCCATCAGGCGTATTTTGATGCTTCTAAAAATACCTATGCCACCGGAACACAGATTGATCTGGCCTATCCGATGCTGGCAGGAGTTGTGCCGGATGGACTGCTCGGCAATGTTGCGCAAAGCCTGGTCCGGGAAACGGAGGACAACCGCAAGGGGCATCTGTCCACCGGTCTGGTGGGTATTCCGGTACTGACGGAATGGGCGGTTGAAAATCAGGCGGTCGATCTGATGTATTCGATGCTTAAAAAGAAAGATTATCCGGGCTACCTGTATATGA
>JBDKTZ010000285.1:0-1985 GCA_039679975.1 Prolixibacteraceae bacterium | reverse complement strand
CATGGCACGATTGGATCCGGTCATCCTTGCCGAAGGGAACCGGCTGTTCACAGAATTTAAGGGCGCCTTAACTGAAAATTTTATATTGCAGGGCTTACTCCAACTATTTGAAGAGACCCCCCGATACTGGAAATCGGGCAATATGGCTGAAGTTGACTTTCTGATCCAGCATAAGAACAAAATCATTCCCGTTGAAGTCAAGTCAGATGAAAACGTCAGAAGCAAAAGCCTGACCTTCTATCGGAAAACATTCAATCCCGAATTCAGCATTCGTTTTTCCATGCGCAACCTGAAACGGGACGAGGGAGTGATCAATATTCCCTTATTCATGGTCGATTATACAAAAAAACTCCTCGGTCTTTAAGAATCTGCACCTACCATCGCCTCTCCGGTTTCGTGTTTGCCCGCTAATTCGTATATTTAGATCCTTTAAGCAAAATACGATGAAACCGATTATCGACCATATTCAGATCACGGTAAAGGATTTGACCGTGGCAGAGGAGTTCTACGATAAATTTCTTGCGGTTTTAGGGTTCGACCTAAGCCGCAAAACGAAAGGCAGAGTGCCCGAACATGATTTTGACGTGGTGGAATATTATCATCCGCTGCTGATTTTCGGGATCAACTCTCCGCGGGAGGCTTTCAAAGACGAAACGATCCACCGGAGAAAGCCGGGAGCGTTGCATCATCTTGCCTTTAAAGCCGAATCGTGTGAGGAGGTTGACCGTCTTTATCCGAAGATAAAAGAAGCCGGGGCAACGATTGTGAAGGAACCGTGTTTCTATCCTCAGCACGGAGCCTATTATTATGCGCTCTTCTTCAAAGATCCGGCGGGTATCAAGTACGAAATTGTTTATGAACGGCGTGAAGAAGGTTAACGTTTATAGTATTTCATTTTTCGAAAACAAATTGTTTTCGAAAAATGAAATTTACATGTGAGATTTTCACTCGTGTTTGTTTTTAGCGAACCTGCTCGTTTTATTGCTTTTTCTTCCAAAGAGGACAGGAGACTTCTACCGACAAATACCTGTTGGTGAAAAATTGTTCATTGGGTCCGGTGGACCTCGAGTCTCCTATGGCCTGGTCGGTTAACCCCTGAACGTATTGTACAGACCAGTCCAGTTGTCCCAAGCCGGTGCCTACACCAAAGGTCCAGTTGCACTCGGGATTCGCCTTGGTATACTTGTAATTCAGCAGCCAGGCTGCTTCTATGCCCGATTGAAGAAAAAAGTCGTGCACAGCAGTATAGCGAAGTTTCACCGGTATCAGGAAGTAATGCTTCGGGTAATCCATGAATATGGTGTATGTCTTGACATCGGACCCGTATCCCGAGTCATCCGACCAGGTCAAACTCTGTCCGTTATTCAAATAGCGGTAACCCAAACCTGCCAGGAGAGACCACTTTTTATAGAGCGGCGTTAAGCCATACAGGCCAAAGCCTGCTCCTGACCCATCATGATCTTTAACCGAAAAGCTCGTTTCGGAAGATGGAAAATAATAACCTCCTTCACCATACAGCCTGAACTGCAGGGGTGTAGTCTGAGCAGAAAGGACACTGAATGAAAAACAGGCAATAAAAATAAAAACTAACTTTTTCATGGCTATTTGCTTTTGATTATTTATTTACCAACAATAAATATACGTAATTGAGGGGACAACCGGAAAAATACTCACCTTTTTAACATTTCCATCTTTTTTATAGTAATACCACGGATTTAAGCGGTTGTACGAGTTGTAAACCGAAAAACTCCATGTCCGGCTCTTGCTGCCGGATAACTTTTTCGTACTTGAATAAGCCAGATCAAGGTGATGAAATACCGGCATCTTCTTTCTGACGGCCGACTTTTTGGTTTTACAGTGTGGTATAAACTTTGTCTTATCTCCCGAAATAATTTTACTCAACTTATGATGAAAATCGTTTTGTGCATCTTTACAGTCCTCGTTGCCGGATGCAACCTAAAGGAACAAAAAAAAGCTACTCCGGA
>JBDKTZ010000372.1:0-8079 GCA_039679975.1 Prolixibacteraceae bacterium | reverse complement strand
TAATAAATTCTCATTGGATGAGTCGACAGAAATTTACCTGTATTTGAAAAAAATTGACTGAAGAAAGACAAAAAGTCCCGGAGTTTAAAAGGTACTACAATGTGAAATTGGGAAGGTTATCCGGAGGAGAGCAAAGACTTATTGAAGTCTATTCCATACTTAAATCAAAAACGAAGTTTTGCATGTTGGACGAGCCGTTTACGCATATCATGCCTGTCCATGCAGAAAAAATAAAGCACATATTAAAAAGAGAAAAGAAAAATAAGGGAATAATCATTACGGATCATTTGTACGAACATATCACGGAAATTTGCGATAGTCTTTATGTGATCAGTAATGGGAAGACTTTCCAGACTAACGATCTGAATGATTTAAAGGTTCTTGGTTATATTAACAGATGAAACGAGCCATGAACGCCGCAGTTTACGCCCAAGGTGATGTTTATGGGCGAGTTCCATACGTCGATATCCTTTAAAAAGTAATGAAGTTTAGTACGCAAATTATGCACAGTTTAAGTTGGAACGATAAACATATGGAATAGTTTGTTGATTTAGAGAACGCCATTGAAGAAACGCATCATTTTTCCGACCGTTTCTTTTTCCATCCTGATGGGCAGTCTGGCCCCGATAATCTTAGGGCTGGCTATGTTGCCGCTGCTAAAGGTCAAGCTGCTTCCGGAGTTTGCCACCGGTGTGGTTTACATACAACCAGGGCGGGGCAGACGTAGTGGTTGTGGACAAATCTTTGATGGCTTTTATATTTCTTATATGAATTTATATTCATATATTTGCTCTAAAACACGAGCGTATGAAAAGTATTTCACGCGAATTGATTGGAGCGTCTGCTGCTCTGATTATCCTGACTGTCTTAACAAAGGGCGACAGTTATGGGTATGAGATCGTAATGAAGGTAAAGTACTTAAGCAACAACGAGATTAAGTGGCAGGTGGCGGGAATATACCCGGTTTTAAAGAAGCTGGAAGATAATAACATGATCAAGTCGTACTGGAAGGTTCAAGCCGACCAACGCCCGCGAAGATATTATTCAATTGAGGCGGATGGGAAAAAGCAGCTTGAACAGAATATGCGCGACTGGAACATGGTTCAGTCGGTTATCAACGCGGTTCGGAATGAGTGAGAGCGAAGGTTGCTGATTATTATCGGGGTTAACTGCGTTTCAGAAAATATGGGTGATGGTCGCTGATCTATCGGTGCTTCTTCGCTGATGGTTGGGTGAGGGAAATTGGATGAGCCCAATAGCGAAAGTGTCAAAATAGTAATGCCATTGTCAAAGAAATTGACAGGATCTCCTGCGAATATTTTATGTAAATTTCATGGTGCCAATCGTTTATGATTAGGGAACAGATCTTGGTATCTATCCGTGAATAACAGTGTCAGGACAAGCGCGACGGACGCATTGGGGTATGAACAAGCTGGGAGCGGGAACAAAACCTGCGACAGAACCAGGAAGCGGTGTCGTTAAGAACGACTGATTTATCATCATAAATTGCGTAACAATGATCCCATTTAATTTAAAACTGGCTATTCGGAATCTGGCGAAAAACCGGGTCTACTCCTTGCTGATCATTGGAGGCTTCGCCATTGGATTCGCGGCTTTTATTCTCATCGGGCTGTTTTACCGTACGGAGACGAGTGTTAATCATAATTTTGCCAATCATAAACAAATCTACCGGATCTACGATGTAAAAATGAACCGGTGCAACCTGAACTGGGATCTGTTCCCGGTTCTCAGGAATGATTATGCGGAGGTTGAAAATGCCTGCCCGGTTGACTATTCCGCCGAACTGCTGTTTACTGTAAAAAACGACCAGAATCACGCCTATACCGAAATTCAGCATTTGGTCTGTACGACCAATAATTTTTTTTCCATCTTCTCGGTAAGCATGATAGAGACGATGGCCGGGAAACCATTTGCCGATAAAGAGTCGGTCGTGATCTCCAGATCGGTTGCTGAGCGACTTTTCGGGAAGCAGAATCCGCTTGGGCAAGAGCTCAACGTTGATAATTATTTTTTGGGGACAGTTTCGGGAATTTTTGATGAATTGCCCGCCAATTCAAGTTTTCGGGCCGATGTGATCCTGAACAGTGAAAATGAAAAATTCCGGATGTCGAACACGGTCAGCAACGGAAAACACTATAATCCGACCAACCTGTTTGTGATGCTTAAAACGGGAACGAATCCGGAAGCTTTTGCCTGCAACCTGGATCAATCCGAAACGCTCAGGGCATTGGATACCGACAGCCTGGCCCTCCAGAGCCTCGACGATATTTACCTGTCAAAACTTACCATAAAAAGCAGACATGCAAAAGGCAACCCGGGGCTTTTAAAGATATTTCTGGCGATCGTCGTTCTTATTCTGGTTTTGTCGAGCATCAATTACCTGAACTATTCCATTTCGATGCAATATGTCAAACTGAGAGAAACGGGCATTAGCAGGACAAACGGCGCGGGCTGGAAAGACCTGATCGGCTATACTTTTGTTGAAGCCGGTTTGGGGGTATTGATCTCCGTCCTGCTTTCATTCCTGATCACACTGGTGGCTCTTCCTTATTCTGAAGTGCTGTTTGGTAAACTGTTGTCTGTTACCTGGCGGGATTGGATTGCCGTATTTCCGTACTTTTCGGGTGCTGTTATTTTTGTTATCCTGATAAATAGTCTTGCCCCGATTTATATCCTGTCAAAGTTCAGGATCACCGAGTTTCTTTCCGGATTTAAAGGGAAGCGGAATAAGAAGCAAGCAGGAAAACAGGCGATGCTGATTTTTCAGCTCACTGCTTCGATAGCCTTGATTGCCATTGTGCTGGTTATTTTCAGGCAGCTCAGTTTCGTGAAGCATTCCGATCTGGGTTTCGACCGCGAAATGCTGATCCGGATCGATATTCCTTATAAATTTGAAAAAACAGAGACACTGCGCCAGGAAATTTCCCGCCTTTCGTTTGTAAAGGGAACATCAGTGAGTTCGGGTTGCCCGGGAATGATCAATCATAAATACGGCAGCAGCGCTGACGGGCGTAGCATTGACATCAACTGCATTCCTGTCGGTGATCATTATATTGAAACAATGGGTATTGAACTGCTTGAAGGCCGGAACTTTTTGCCGGCTGATTTAAATAAAGCTTGCCTCATTAACGAAGAAGCGTTAAAGCAGTTCGGATGGGATACTTTCGAAGGGAAGAACGAAGGCGGCTATAACGTGGTGGGTATAGTGAGAGATTTTAAGTTTGAATCGTATCACCAGGCAGTGGAACCATTAACATTGCGTTTTACCGGGGCGCCCGACGGTAATGTGCTGTCGGTTCGGCTGTCGTCTGGGATTACCGGCGAATCTATTGGACAGATCCGGCAGATATGGAAAACCGTTTCTCCCTACGAACCTTTAAATTTCATGTTCTACGACGATTTTTTCCAGTCGATGTATGAAAAGGAAGAAAAGCTTGCCGGCTCCATCACCTTGTTCGCGCTTATTGCCATTGCGCTGACCTGCATGGGCATCCTTGGACAGATCTTTCTGATTTGCCTGAACCGGGTAAAGGAAATCGGCATCCGGAAAATAAATGGGGCGCGGGTTTCTGAAATATTAGCCATGCTCAATAAAGACTTTGTAAAGTGGGTGGTGATCGCCTTTGTACTTGCTACGCCGGTTGCCTGGTATGCAATGAATAAGTGGCTGGAGAACTTTGCTTACAAGACGGAATTAAGTTGGTGGATCTTTGCCCTGGCCGGGTTGCTGGCCCTGGGAATTGCATTGCTGACGGTGAGCTGGCAAAGCTGGAAAGCCGCGACAAGGAATCCGGTGGAAGCGCTGCGGTATGAATAAGCGTCCGGTGAGCTGGAGGGCAGCAACTAAAAATCCTGTCGAAAGCTTAAGATATGAATGAAACGAGCCATGGACGCCGCGGTTTACGCCCAAGGTAAATCGGAGTGAACCTCCGGCGGAAGAAAATTAAGATCCGGAGCCCGGTGGAGGCACTGCGGCATGAATAAGCGTTTTATCGCGTTTCATAAAAAATAAAGGGCGATCTATCGCTGATGTATCGGTGCTCCTTCGCTGATGGTTGGGTGAAGCTCATCCTTATGGCTTAAATGGATGTTAAATGGTCGTTGATAAAGGTTACAATGGAGCAAATCCGGATGCGTTCTTTGAAAGGCTTTTTCAGCTATTTTACACTTTCGGGTGTCTAAATATTATTGTTTTTGTTAAAAAAATTGACAGGATCTTCCGTATGATATTTTTATACTCGGCAAGCAGTCAGTTATTTATGATTAAGGAACGGATATTGGTATTTATCCGTAAAGACCCGGATAAAATGTCGATTTCAAAAGGGAACGGTTCCGGAAGCCGGGAGGAGTGTGACAGGAGTAATAAACAAGACCTAAAAGAATAAACAGGATGTTAAAGCATTACCTTAAATACGCGGTTCGGAATTTCAAATCGAACCGGACGGTTTTTTTCGGGAGCATTGCTTCCGTATTCCTGAGTGCTTTGTGTATCTCGCTGCTCTTCGCCTATATTTATAACGAACTTTCGATGGATAATTTCCATAAACGTGAAAATGATATTTACCTGTTAACGATTCAGCAATCGGCCGAAAGCGAAGTTAAAATTATTGATGCCAATCGGTATTTTAAGTTTAATTACAAGGATTATCCGGGGGTCGAAAATCTTACGACAATAAAGAAATATAAAAGAGGGGAGATCATTTTCAAATATGGCAAAACTGCGGTATCGTCGGAGGGAATTGTAGCGGACAGTGCGTTTTTTGATGTTTTTGATTTTGGGTTGAAAGTGGGAGATAGAAACACCGTATTGAGCGATCCGAATGCGGTTATTTTTACCGAGAGGTTTGCAAAGAAGTTATTTGGAGATAAAGATCCGCTGGGTCAGGTTGTGGAAATGGATGAACGTTTCAGGGAAAATTACACGGTTAAGGGGATTGTTGAATCACCTCTGCCCAACAGTTCTGTCGATTTCGATTTTATTTTGTCGGGGCATTCTCAATTTTTTTCACGTTCGGGCGGTAACTTTATTCTTGCAGGTAAGAATTTTGATGCAGGAGCCTTTAAGGAGAGAATAAGAAATACAGGACATATACATCCGCAGTTTAAGGGCAGCCGCATGGATATTATGCCATTTCGTGATGTTTATTTCAATAGTTCCGGAGCAGATTTCAACGGCATTTTCTCCAAATTCGGGAACAAGAAAAATATCAGTATTCTGTCGGCAATTATTGCAATCATTTTTATCATCACCTTACTGAACTTTTCCAATCTTCAGATTATCAGTATCAATTCATCGCTAAAAAATATAGGCATCAATGAAATTTCAGGAGCAGGTAAAAAACATATTTTCTGGCAGAAAGTTACCGAACTGGTTGTATTGATTATCATTTCTGCCGTACTGATTTCAGTGGCATTTATGGTTGTTCTTCCATTTTTTAACAGGATAACAGGAGTTGGGCTTTCTCCAAAAATAGCGCAAATATTCCTGTTAAATCTAACCATTTTAGTGCTTCTTGTTGTTGTAGCAATGATTTACCCTTCCATTGTTTTTATGAAGGTGTCGCTTACAAACAGCCTGAAAAATCAAACTTATTCCAGGGATAAGCAGGCCGGTAGAAACATTGTGGCGACCGTACAGTTTACCCTCTCCTTCATTTTGTTAGCGGCATCTATTGTCGTGGTAAAACAACTGCATTTGATGCTTAACAAGGATCTGGGGTTTACTTCGAAAGATATTCTATGCGTTAACTTTTTTCGCAATCCGGATTATACCGGTTCAAAGGAAGAATACAACAAGCAAAAGGAAATTCTGGCTGGAAATTACCAGTATGTAAGAAATGAGCTTGCTTCGAACCGCTCGGTCGAATCATTTTGTCAGGGAGAATCGCCCATCGCACCATTCCAAATGCCATGGAAAGTGAAAGGAAGTGATAAAGATTATTCCGATGCAAACGGTCTTTCTGTTACACCTGATTATGTGAAGGTTTTAGGATTGGAGGTCGTTGAAGACCGTTTTTTTGAAGAAGGCAGGGACCAATCGAGAGGGCAGCAGGTGGTTATTAATGAAACGGCAAAGAAATACTACGGGATAGAAGACATATCGGCTGAAAGAGTTTTAAATAAGTATTGGTCTTTTTCTGAAACCGGCCCTGCTGAGGGGTTTGAAATTATTGGTGTTGTAAAAGATTTCAATTCAGAGCATCTTTCTGTAAAACCCAAACCTCTTTTCATGGCTTATTTCCATGATATTGACGCCAATTTTCTGATACGGTTTAAAGAGGGAGAAACGCAATCGGGACTCCAATTCGTACGGCGTCTTTTTGACGAAGTGAATCCCGGAGAAACCTTTGAATACACGTTTCTGTCAGATGACATCGAAGCCATGTATGTGAAGGAAAAGCGGCTGAGCGAAATATATATCGTTTTTACCATCATTGCTTATGCGATTTCGGCTATCGGGTTGTTTGCCATCTCGCTTTATGATACCCGCAGACGCACAAAAGAAATCGGCATCCGGAAAGTGAACGGCGCCCGCGTGGCTGAAGTGATGGCCATGCTCAATAAAGATTTTGTAAAGTGGGTGGTGATTGCCTTTGTGCTTGCCACGCCGGTTGCCTGGTATGCGATGAATAAGTGGCTGGAGAACTTTGCTTACAAAACGGAGTTAAGCTGGTGGATCTTTGCGCTGGCCGGAGTGTTGGCGCTGGGAATTGCGTTGCTGACGGTAAGCTGGCAAAGCTGGAAAGCTGCTACGAGGAATCCGGTGGAGAGTTTACGATATGAATGAATTGATCCATGGGCGGATCTCACCTCCGGCGGAAGAATACAAGCAGGGAATCCGGGAAGGGTTGAAATAGGAGTAGTAGTCGATACACTGAAGGTTTGCCGAAGGCTGTAACTGGTCAATCATAATGTCCCTTGCAGCTGGCTATAAAAATGGTTCCCTTATCATCAACTTTATAAACAAGCCTATGTTCATCTGTTATTCTTCGTGGCCAGTAACCGGATTGTCTGAACTTGAGAGGTTCGGGTTTTCCTATTCCCTGGAAAGGGGTTCGCTTGATGCTTTTAAGAAGTTCAAGAATTTTTTGGAAGACCTTTTTATCATAAATAGCCCAATTGCAGAAATCATCAAAGGCATTACTATCGAAGGTAAGTCCGCTCATCTATCCAGTAAATCGTTAATCAAGGCTTCAGATTCATTTTCCGTAAGTGTAATCGTATTTTTATTCGCTTCAAGATTTTTGATAGCCTTATTGATCCGGTTGATATATGCTCTTTTCCCTTCTTTTTTCGTCAAACCAAAATCGGAGACTGGCGAAATAGCAATTTCCAATACTTCCTCGTCTTTAAATAGTGCTTTAATCTTGTTTAAAAGCTCGGGAGTCAGTTCATGTGATTTTATTCGAATAGTCGTTTCCATACCACACATTTTCTGATAAAAATACAGATATTAAAATGAAAAGAAAAATCTTTTGCTTTCCCATCAGTCGTTTTTCGACCGGTAAGCCGTGGAGTACTTCCAAAAGAGTGATATTCCCGGTAATGAATCTCATCGTAATTTGTGGCTCATTCGATTGTGGCCTGTTCGTTCGTGTTTTCCCCCAGGGTGTCAAGATATTAATGGCTTTGTCCAAAAAATTGACAGGAGCTTTCGTCGGTGAATTTTATAATTTGCATGGAACCAGCAATTTGTAACTTGGGAACAGATATTGGTATTTTACCTGTAAGGTACAGGTAAATTGTTGTTTATAAAAGAAACATTTCCGGGAACCGGAGGCGTTGCGGTATGAGTGAGGAGAGATAAGTAGTGATACTGAAGTGTGATGAATAATAAGGTTGAAAAGGAGCATGTATGATTAGAAATTATTTCAAAATAGCCTGGCGGAATATTCGCCGCAGTCCGGGGTATTCGTTGATCAATGTTTTTGGACTGGCAACGGGTCTGGCTTGTTTTATTTTGATCCTGCTGTTTGTACAGCATGAATTTTCGTACGACGGATTTCATAAAAAAGCAGACCGGATTTACCGGGTGGTGCAAAAGCGACCTACTCCGGA
>JBDKTZ010000403.1:0-2218 GCA_039679975.1 Prolixibacteraceae bacterium | reverse complement strand
CGTAGAAAATTCCAAAATAGAAGAAGTTCTGGATAATCTGTTCAAGGATTCAGATATCACATATGAAATTCTGGACCGCTATATTATTATTAAATCAAAAGGAGTTGAAAACGGCATTGAAGGAGTGCTCTCGCAGCAACAACGAAAAAATATTACCGGCACAGTCACAGACGTTCGTAGCCAACCATTACCAGGCGTCACGGTGATCGTAAAAGGGACCAGCCAGGGAACTGTCACTGATGCCGGCGGAAGTTATTTCATCCCGAATATTCCGGCCGACGCAATTCTTCAATTTTCATTTATCGGATTAAAAACACAGGAAATAGCGGTCGGGATCCAGACAAAAATTAATGTCGCAATGACGGATGAGACGATCGGGATCGAAGAGGTGGTTGCAATTGGATACGGAACGGCCAGAAAAAAAGACCTGACCGGAGCTGTTACTGTTGTTAAAACTGAAGAATTGGGCAAAATTCCTACCGCCGATCTGGGATCAACTATACAAGGAAGGATTGCCGGAGTGAATGTCATCACAAGCGGCTCACCAGGAGCTGAAGCAACTGTATATATCCGCGGACTGGGATCTATCTATGGAGATACAAAGCCGCTTTACATTATCGACGGCGTACAGACCAATACCATGACCGGCTTAAATGCAAAAGACATTGAGAGCATGCAGGTATTAAAAGATGCTTCGTCCGCAGCCATTTACGGAGTCAGAGCCGCAAACGGCGTCGTTATCATAACAACAAAAAGAGGAAGCAACAAAATAGTAAAAGCAGATTTTTCAGCTGAATATGGCTTACAAAGTTTGACTAACTTTTTCGATGTTTTAAATACACAGCAATATGCCGACTATACGCGTTCTCTTTATCAAAATGCCGGTACTGCTACTCCGAACTGGGTCAACAATGCCTCTGTACTAAAAACAAATAATGACTGGCAGGACATCATGTTCAGAAATGCGAAACTTCAACGTTATGACTTTTCTCTTTCGGGAGGAAACGAAAATTCCAATACCTACTTTGCTTTAGGCCTTTTTAATCAGGATGGCATTATCATTGGATCAGGTTTTGATCGTTTTAACATCCGCTTAAACAGCGATTATAAGTTAGGTAGAATCAAGGTGGGCGAATCATTTAACTTGTATCGTTCCGTAAGAAAAATTGTTGCAGATGAATCGCTTACCAACTATGCAATAACTGCCCCTCAAATACCTGTATATGATGAAAACAACCTGAATGGTTACGGCGCCCCGACTGCTGCATTGACAGGAGGGAATAACAATGCCAATCCTTACGCGGTAAGTCAGCTGATTGATACAAAAAATAAGATCTTCGGAGCTCAGGGAAATATTTTTGCTGAGATCAGTATCCTAAAAGGACTTTCTTTCCGTTCAGATTTGAACCTTTCGGTCATTAACAAAAATAACAGACTTTTTCAGCCTGACAAAATTGACCAGGGTATTTCCGCAGTATATACCAGAGACAGCGAACTGAATGAAGACCTTTCCGAGGAATACTCCTATAATTCGGAAAACTATTTTAAATACAGCAATGCCTTTGGTAAACACCGGATAAATGCAATGGCCGGCTATTCATTTTCAAAAAAGCAGGCCAAATATCTCCACGCCGAGGCAATCGGTCTGGCCCCCGGAACCGAAAATGTAGATAATGGTACTATCACAACAACCTACGAGACGATCGATGAGTCGGCAGTCACCTCTTTCATTGGCAGGTTAAACTATTCTTACTATGATCGTTATATTATTTCAGCAACAGTCAGACGTGACGGGTCATCTGCATTCAGTGAAGACAACCGTTATGGTGTATTCCCTTCTGTTTCATTAGCCTGGATTATATCTGAAGAGAATTTCATGAACAACATCGACTGGCTGGATAATTTAAAGTTACGGGCCGGTTACGGTGAATTGGGACGTGAAGCCGGTAACTACTGGTCTACTCTTAACAGCAATGTGGATTATCCATGGTCGGAGGGTACCGGTACGGGAGTCGCCCCAACCGAATTATCCAATGTTGATCTCAAATGGGAAACGGTGAAACAGACAAACGTTGGAATTGATTTTACTGTCTTTAAAGGATTATCGGGTACAATTGACTACTTCATGACAAAATCGGAAGACATGCTGGTTAAAGTACCTGTTCCTCATAATACCGGCATTCTTGAAAATTCATGGGACAATGTGGGATCACTGGAA
>JBDKTZ010000624.1:0-6048 GCA_039679975.1 Prolixibacteraceae bacterium | reverse complement strand
CGCTCGCCCCGATGGCCTTTCTAACACCGATCTCAAGGGTTCGCTCAGTCACGCTTACCAGCATAATATTCATTAGTCCCACGGCTGCCCCGAACAAAGTAATAATACCAATCAGCGTAGCCACAAGAGTTATATTTTTAATATTATCAAGAAACATTTTCACCAGGTTATCACTCTTTTCCATACTAAAATCAGTCTCATCTGCAGGATTTAGCCTTCTGACGTTTCTGAAAAGCGCTTCACTCTGTCCCAAAGCCGCGTCAATTAATCGGGGATCTTCCACTTTTACCTGAATATTAAAATTCATGCGAGGTCTGGAAAAGTACGTACGAACATTGGATACAGGCAATAAACAAATAGCGTCTCCGCCACCTCCAAAACCTCCGCCTTTTGGCTTCAATGTACCTACGACCTGATAATGCCCTCCCCCGATCGAGACCACTTTCAACAAAGGAGTTTCATCTTTTGCGAACAACTTTTTGACCAGACCATCTCCCAGTATGACTACATTCTGCCCTGACTCCACATCCTGAACGGTCAGGTTCCTTCCTGTTGCGGTTTCAAAACCGGCGGTGTAAATATAATTCTCATCCACTCCGTTCACCGATACATTTGGATTCGATTTTTGTGAACCGTAAGTAATAGTTGCAGTCCCTGTTGCCCGGGTATATACAGAAACAGTCGCCTTAAATTCAAATCTTTCTTTAAATTCCCGCGCCTGATAGTAGTCGATATAATCATGATTTCTTACCCGTGAACGATTTTTCGCTACTTGTACTTTCATTTCACGCGAACTGATAGTAAAGGTATTGGCTCCCATAAAGGTAAATTCTTTTGTGATGGAAGCTTTTATCGAATCAATCGCCGTCAGGATCCCCACAAGGGCTGTAATACCAACCGCAATGATCGATACAGTAAGTACAGTCCTAAGCAAATTACTCCTGATCGATTGCAGGGCCATATGGAAATTTTCAAATAGCGTACTAAATTGCATCTTCAGCGTATTAATTTGCGCGTTAAGTTCTGAAATAATTGGCGCATTAACAACTAAAATCCCTTCGATAATCATTCCCGCGCAATGAAAGAAGCTCTTCCTCTTTTCTTCTTCCACAAATTCATATGAATGAACGTTGTATTCAAAAAATCATAAAACAAACGACCCGGTCATTCAATAGATCGAAGACGTGCTACAATTATCAGATAAAAATCTACCACATACATTCCAATACATCAATCAATTACAAACCGGTATCGCGTGAATTAATCTTTTTTAACATTTATTACCTAACCTTTATTTTTCTTTACCGTTAAATGTGCCTGTGTACAAAAGAGAGGGATTATAAACATAACAAAATTCTTCGGACCTATGTTTTACCTGAGCCATATTACATGTATGGAGAAACCTGATTTTTATCTTCAGATTGTTCTGGATGCCAAACACACCTTTGCAGACTTTCATTCTACTATTCAGAAAGCCTGTGGCTACAGTCCAAATCAAGTGGCATCTTTTTTCTTCCTGCCAGGTATGTCTCCGACGAAACAAATTGAAATCTCCCAAATGAATCCGGGGTTATCAGGTTTCCCAAAATACACCATGGGAAAAACCCAACTTAAGAACCTGCTTCGTACAAAGCAGGAGCGATTGTTATATGTCTTTGATTTTTTTCAGGACAGATCTTTTGATATTGAATTAACACAAATTTCTATGGAAAAGAATGTTTTAGAACCTTCAATCACCTCTATGCGTGGTGATGCTCCTGCCCAGATCCTGGAAGAAGAACTTCAGGAAGAGGGCCTTCAATCCTTCCATGTTGAGGAGGGCCTGTATGATTACGGTGATCTGGATGATTATACCGAAATTTTTGGAGAAATGGAGGACCTGCTGGAAGGGAATTAACCCTTCCGGTTTTTTTTAAAAAAGCCTACCTTTGTCCTCTTAAGCAACAAAAAAGAGATGAAAAAGACCTTAATTGTTCTTTTGGGGCCTACAGGGGTTGGGAAAAGTGACTTAAGTATCAGGCTTGCTCAATATTTCGATACTGAAATTATTTCATCCGATTCACGCCAGGTTTATCGTGAGCTCTCAATCGGAACAGCCGTTCCCCCTCTGACCGATCAACGAAAGGTGAAGCATCATCTCATCCACAGTCATTCCATCCACGAATATTACAGCGCCAGTCATTTTGAAGACGATGTTCTGAAAATCCTGCAGCTGTTGTTTAGAGAAAAAGACATTGCCGTCATGGCAGGAGGATCAATGCTGTATATCGATGCGGTTTGTAATGGAATGGATAGCCTTCCCGACACAGATCAAAAGCTGCGAACCGAACTGATCCGTGATTTTGACGAAAAAGGAATTGAGCACCTTCGTCTTCAGTTAAAACGACTTGATCCGGATTATTATGCGGTTGTCGATCTGAAAAATCCGAAACGTCTGTTGCATGCACTCGAAGTCTGTCTGACGACCGGAAAACCTTATTCTTCATTCCTGACAAGACCGAAAAAAGAACGTCCCTTCCATATTATTAAAATTGGTTTAAATCTCGAACGGGAAAACCTTTATGAGCGGATTAACAGGAGGGTCGATCGGATGATGGAAGAAGGCCTTGAAGAAGAGGCTCGCCAGGTTTATTCACTTAAGCACTTAAATTCGCTCAATACAGTAGGTTACAAGGAACTATTTGCTTTTTTTGACGGAACAGGGAGCAAAGAGGAGGCGACCGAACTAATCAAGCGTAATTCGCGTCATTATGCGCGACGCCAATTGACCTGGTTCAGGAGAGATAAGGAGATCAACTGGTTCAGACCTGAACAGGCGGAAGAGGTCATTCAATTCATTAAAAACCAAATTCTGTGCTTAAAATAAATGTGCTTATTCCGTTTTTCGGTTAATTTTGATCTTTTAATTTGATCAGGGACCCACGTTATAAAAGCTTTTATTCATGAATCTACGTCGTTTTCCGGGAAAAATAAAAGGTACTTTCTTTTTGTTAAGGCTGGACCGGTTTATCCCGGCTCATCTGTTACAATTTTTGGGGAATATTGCAGGATTGTCTAAATGGATCGCCCGGCATAAGAAATGCGAATACCACGATTTCTATTCATACCAATTTGACTACCAGAAACGATACGGTCTTTATGAGCATGTCATTCAAAGGCAGAACCTGAATACAAGGATTGACTATCTGGAATTTGGCGTTGCCAAAGGAGTTTCGTTCAGGTGGTGGATTAACCGAATTACCGATCCTGACGCGCGGTTCTATGGTTTCGATACTTTTTCGGGATTGCCGGAAGACTGGGGACCATTCAGGAAAGGAGATATGAACAATGGGAATAATCTCCCTGAAATTGATGATGAACGTCATCATTTTTACCAGGGCCTATTTCAGCAAACGCTTCTCCCTTTTTTAAGCGGGTACAGCTCTGACAGAAGAAAAGTCATTCACATGGATGCAGACTTATACTCATCCACCCTTTATGTGCTGACTTTACTGACTCCTTTTATTAAAGCCGGCGATATCCTGTTCTTCGATGAATTCAATGTCCCCATGCACGAATATAAAGCATTTAAGGAGTGGAGCAGCTCTTTTTATATTAAATACAAGGTACTGGGCGGAGTGAATAATTTCTATCAGGTGGCCATCCTGATTGAATAAAATTCTCCGGTCATTACAAAATATGGATGATGATGCAAACTGTAAAAATAATTGGTCCCGCTTACCCCTACCGTGGCGGGCTCGCGGCTTATAATGAACGGCTGGCACGAGAATTTACAGCAAAAGGTTACCATGTTGAAATGGAAACGTTCACCCTTCAGTATCCCGGAATCCTGTTTCCAGGTAAAACGCAATACGCCGACTGGAAAGCTCCCGAAGGACTTTCGATCAGGCGAACCGTCAATTCAGTAAATCCAGTGAACTGGATCAGGGTTGGGAACCGGATCAAAAAGGAAAAACCGGACGTGGTTATTTTCAAGTTTTGGATCCCTTTTATGGCTCCCTGTTTCGGGACCATCATTCGCTGCATCAAAAGGAACCGACACACGAAAGTGATCTGTATTGCCGACAATATCATTCCCCACGAAAAAAGGCCTGGCGATAAACAACTGACAAATTATTTCATGTCTGTACTCGATGGTATCGTGGCCATGTCGAAAAGCGTATATGAAGATATTCTGGTGTTCCGGAGAGACATTCCAAGAGCGATTTGCGCGCATCCTTTGTTTGATAACTTCGGTGAGAAAATAAGCCGGGTTGAAGCCTTGCTAAAACTCGGCCTCGATCCTTCTTTTCAGTATATGCTCTTTTTCGGTTTTATCCGTGACTATAAGGGCCTTGACTTGTTGTTAAAAGCAATGGCGAATCCGACACTCCATAAAATGCCGGTCAAACTCATTGTTGCCGGCGAGTTTTATACTGATCCCAAACCTTATTTTGAGCTGATTGAAAAACTTGGGATCAGCAGCAAGATCATAATGAGAGATAGATTCATTTCCGATCATGAAGTAAACAAGTATTTTTGTTCAGCCGATATCGTTGTTCAACCCTACAAGGATGCTACCCAAAGTGGGGTCACCCAAATCGGTTATCATTTTGAAAAGCCCATGCTGGTAACCAATGTAGGCGGTTTGGCTGAAATCATCCCGGACCAAAAAATTGGTTACGTGGTTCGTCCTGATGAAGAAGATATTGCACGGGCCCTGATCGATTTTTATCAGGATAAACGACAAAGCGAATTCGAAGCCAATGTGGCTGAAGAAAAATTGAAGTTCTCGTGGAACAGTATGGTCGGTGCAATTGAGAAGGTATTTAATCAAAGTGGCAACTCATGATAATAAGAAGTATGGCTCCGCTCAGGATTGGACTGGCCGGCGGCGGGACAGATGTTTCACCCTATTCCGATCTTTACGGAGGAGCAGTTTTAAACGCAACTGTCAATCTGTTTGCTTATGCCTCCATCATTCCCAAACAGAACGGGAAAATCGTATTACGATCGATCGACAGGCAGGAAACAGAAATTCTGGACGCTGCCGGCAAGCTCGAATTAAATGGAAAACTTGATCTGCTGAAAGGAATTTATAACCGAATCGTACACGATTATTCGGGAAAACCGCTTTCATTCGAACTGACGACCTCTGTTGACGCCCCTCCCGGATCGGGTCTGGGATCTTCTTCTACTCTGGTAACAGCAGTTATAGGAGCTTTCATGGAATGGCTGAGACTCCCTCTGGGCGAATACGATATCGCCCGCCTGTCATACCAGATCGAACGCATTGACCTGAATTATGCCGGAGGGAAACAGGATCAGTATGCCGCCACTTTCGGAGGTGTCAATTTCATGGAATTTTTTGCCGATGACAAAGTTATCGTGAACCCCCTCCGAATCAAGGAAGAGGTTTTAAAGGAACTCGCCTTTGATATGATCCTTTATTATACCGGGACAAGCAGGCTGTCATCCAAGATCATAGAAAAGCAGCAGCAAAGCATCCGGGACCAGTCGGCAACATCAGTCAATGCCATGCACAAAACACGGGAAATGGCTGTTCTGATGAAAGAAGCCCTTCTTAAAAATGAACTGAATACACTCGGAGAGATTATGAACAAGGGGTGGGAATTCAAAAAGCAGATGGCGCCCGATATCAGCAACCCCTTCATTGATGAAATTTACAAAGCGGCCATGCAGGCCGGATCCATAGGCGGAAAAATATCAGGCGCAGGCGGAGGCGGTTACATGTTTTTCTTCTGTCCGGGAAATACCCGTTACCAGGTCATTGAAAACCTGGGCAAATTTGGCGGAAACATTCATCCTTTTCAATTTACAAAAAGCGGGCTGCGTTGTTGGACGATATAAATGAACGATCCCTTAGCGGCAATACTTTGGCTGAATTTTTGCTGTAATTCATCCGCGAGCGGCACTTTGAATTGTTATTAGTTTAACGGAAAGTAAATTTTCCCTTTCAGCAGAAGAGTTTGGCATTCAATTATCTCTGAAATCGATTATATTTACCGATCCGAACATTCGGGGAAGTCCTTACATCAATGGAGGAAG
>JBDKTZ010000212.1:0-5229 GCA_039679975.1 Prolixibacteraceae bacterium | reverse complement strand
TGGCGCCATGGGAGGTGCTGATTTTATCAGCGTCCTGTATTCGGAATTCCTGAATTATGATCCCAGTGATATGAATTGGATAAACAGGGATCGTTTCTTTTTGGATCCGGGACACATGTCACCTATGTTATATTCGACACTGGCCCTGGCCGGAAATTATACCATGGCCGACCTGAAAAACTTCAGGCAATGGAACAGTGTCACCCCGGGGCACCCGGAACTGGATGTAACCCGGGGAGTAGAGAACACCTCAGGACCTCTTGGACAAGGACATACCATGGCTGTCGGTGCAGCTATCACTGAACGTTTTTTGACCCATCGTTTTGGAGACTGGATGTCACATAAAATTTATACATTCATTTCAGATGGTGGTATACAGGAAGAAGTCTCCCAGGGCGCAGGCCGGATTGCCGGAAACCTGGGACTGAGCAACCTGATCATGTTTTATGACTCGAACGGCATTCAGCTTTCATCCGAAACCTGGGAAGTGACCAATGAAGATACAGCAAAAAAATACGAAGCATGGGGTTGGAAAGTGATTACCATCGATGGAAATAATGTGGAAGCCATTCGTGCTGCATTAAAAGAAGCCAATGCTGAAACAGAAAAACCCACACTGATCATAGGTAAAACGATTATGGGTAAGGGTGCTCTTACCGAGGCAGGTGAAAATTTCGAGCGAAAATGTTCCACACATGGTATGCCATTGGGCGAAGCCGGGGCTTCATTTAAGAAGACAATTGCCAATCTGAATGGTGATCCTGAAAATCCTTTTGTCATTTTTGACGAAGTTCAGGACCTCTTCAATAAGAGAAAAAATGAACTCATCCAGGCCGCTGCGCAAAAAAAAGCAATACAGGCAGAGTGGGAAAGAGCAAATCCCGTACAGGCTGAAAAACTGAAGACTTTCTTCTCAAAGGAAGCTCCTGCATTCGATTACAGCAAAATCGGACAAAAGGGCGGTTCAGCAACCCGTGCAGCTTCGTCCGCTGTGTTGGCGGCTTATGCAGAGTCCGTTGAAAATATGATCGTCACGTCGGCCGACCTTTCCAATTCGGATAAGACCGATGGATTTTTGAAGAAAACAAAGGCCTTCAGAAAGGGAGATTTCAGCGGTGCTTTTCTGCAATCAGGTGTTTCTGAACTGACCATGGCTTGTCTTGTAAACGGGATGGCTTTGCACGGGGGCGTAATCGCTGCCTGCGGAACATTCTTTGTTTTTTCTGATTACATGAAACCTGCCGTGCGTTTGGCTGCCCTGATGCAGTTGCCTGTAAAATATATCTGGACCCATGACGCTTTCCGTGTCGGCGAAGACGGACCAACCCATCAGCCGGTTGAACAGGAAGCTCAAATCAGACTACTTGAAAAACTGCAAAACCATCACGGAAAGAATTCGGTGCTGGTCCTGCGTCCCGCTGATTCTGAAGAAGCGACTGTGGCCTGGAAAATGGCGATGGAAAACACTGATACGCCTACCGCTCTGATCCTTTCACGACAGAACATCAAAAACCTGCCGTCAAAGGACAGTCGTTATACAGAAGCGTTGCAGGCTGAAAAGGGAGCATACATCGTTTCTGATTGCACAGGTACGCCTGATGTGATCCTGTTGGCCAGCGGCTCAGAAGTCAGTACATTGGTTGACGGCGCCGCTCTGCTCGAACAAGACGGTATTAAGTGCAGAATTGTTTCTGTTCCGTCAGAAGGATTATTCCGCACTCAACGTGCAGACTACCAGAACAAAGTATTGCCTGCGGAAGTAAAAAAATTCGGGTTAACAGCCGGACTTCCGGTCACACTGGAAGGACTGACCGGCGCCAATGGTAAGGTATTCGGAATGAATTCGTTTGGATTCTCTGCACCTTATACGATATTGGACCAAAAACTCGGATTTACCGGACAAAACGTATACAATCAGGTAAAAGCGTTTTTAGCTTAACTCATCATTTATAACTAAAAAGCCGGCTTTGTCCGGCTTTTTAGTTATATGACCAGAAGACTATCCGATTACCTCAATCCATGCTTTTGCCATAAGCTGAGCTCCTGCCATCGAAGGATGAACACCGTCCGGGCTCCAGTATGCAGCCGGTGCATGCTTCAGTGCCTCTTTAAAAATCGTATGGTAAGGAATATAAAGCGTCCGGAATTCATCGGAGAGCGCTTTAGCCGCTTTCCTGTATGGTTCGAACTCAGTCTGCCAGCCATCGCCAATAGCCGTACCTCCGTCAACGGAAAACGGTTCACAAATGATCAGTGTTGTATCCGGCAAAGCCTCTTTTGTGCGCTTTAACAAGGCACGGAAATCTTTCTCGTACACCTCAGTCGTGCCGTCGTAATTCCCGTTGCGTTTATGCCAGTAGTCATTCACACCAATCAAAATACTTAACAGATCGGGCTTTAGATCAAGACAATCTTCTTTCCACCGTTCAGCAAGCTGATAAACCTTATTTCCGCTGATCCCGCGATTGTAAATTGTCAAATTTTTTTCGGGCATTTCTGCCAGTAATGCAGCAGCTGCCATTAATGCATATCCACCACCAAAAGAACCGGCATTATTCGGCTTTTGTTCCTTTCTGTTTCTTCCCGCATCAGTGATCGAATCACCCTGAAACAGAACAACGCCGTTTTCTTTCAGTAAAGCAGACCCTGAAGGTTTTTTCTTCCCCGCAGGCAACGTAGCTGATAAAATCAACGGGATGCTTGCAATTCCGGCGGCCTGTGCCGCCGAACTCATGATAAAATTTCTTCTCGAAAGTTTCATAACATTTAGTTTGTTATACGGTTAAATTGCTTTATAATCGTTAAATTCCTATACCTGGAATTGCAACTTTTCTGCCATTGCATCTGCGAGCTTCAAACATTCTTCATACCGGGACTGTTTTAGCCCTCCTTTTTCTTCGACAGGTTCATAGACAAGCTCCCACTTGATGTCATCAGCAAATTTCTTCAGGTTTTTTACACCTCCTCCATTCCAGGAGTAGTTACCAAACAATCCCAGGTAATGATCTCTGATCCCCATATGTTGAATTTTCAGGAGCAATGATTCCATATTCGGAAACATTTCATTATTGTAGGCGCAGCTTCCCAGGATCAGACCCTTGTATTTAAAAATATCGCTGATAATATAAGACGCGTGGGTTTTGGAAGAATCATATACACGAATAGCTCTGATTCCCCTCACTGAAAGTTGCCGTGCAATCACTTCAGCCATTTTCTGGGTACTCCCGTACATGGAACCATAAACAATGACTACACCGGGATCGGTCGTATAAGTGCTCCACCTGTTGTACCGGCTAAGGATCCAGTTCAGATCAACCCGCCAGACCAGCCCGTGAGTCGGAGCAATCATCCGAACGTCCAGATTTTCCAGCTTCTTCAACGCTCGCTGCGTATGGGGGCAGTACTTCCCGACAATATTCGTGAAATAGCGCATGGCCTCTTCTTCATAAAAAGCCAGGTTAACCTCGTCGTCAAAAACTCCTCCGTCAAGAGTTCCAAAACTCCCGAACGCATCGCCTGAAAACAGGATCTGATGCGTTTCATCAAAGCTCACCATGGTTTCCGGCCAATGTACCATCGGAACAGTCTGAAACTGAAATTTGGTGACGCCCAGATCCAATACTGAACCATCATGTATTTCCAGGATATTGGAGGGACTCAGATAAAAACTTTCCACAAATCCAAAGGTCTTTCTGTTTCCTACCAGAATTATATCCGGATATTTGTCAATAATGGCGCGAAGCGCACCTGAATGATCCGGCTCCATATGATTAATGATCAGATAATCTACCTGGCGCCCTTTCAGAATTTCATCCAAATCCCCCAAATAGTCGTCAATATAATGGCGTTCGACTGTATCAATCAAGGCAACCTTCTCATCCACAACCAAATAAGAATTATAGGAAACTCCGTAAGGGAGGGGCCAGATGTTTTCAAACAAATGGGTCCTCCGGTCATTGTAACCCAAATAATAAATGTTCTCAGCTAGTTTAACCTGATGCATACTTTTATGAGTTTGATTTTTATGCTCACGAAAGTAAGGAATTTGGGTTAATCTGCAGTGAAGCTGATCTGATTTTGAGAAAAATTAGGATGAAGCCTTTTTCTTTCGGGATTACCGGAAAAAGCTAAATTTGTAATCTGAAATACGTAGAAAATGAATTTAAAAAACCGCAATCTGATCATGTTGTTCCCCAAACTGAATAAAATACTGATCATTTTGGTTGCCATCGCATTTATCATTGCCGGGTTAAGAGGATACCAGTTATACAGGTATGCTTTTGAAAGCAACGTAAAGAGTCCCGGTACGATCATCATTCCTTACGAAGCCACATTCGATCAGGTATTGGATTCATTGCGAACCAAGGGAATACTGGAAAATGAAAACGCTTTTAAATGGGTCTCGAAAAAGAAAGACTATCCCAATCACATTAAAGCGGGTCACTACCTGTTCCAGGCGGGTCAGGGAACCAACAACATGGTCAATATGCTCATAGCCGGCAATCAGAAGGCCGTGTCAGTGGTTTTCAATAACCTGCGGTTTATGGAAGAACTGGCAGGGAAAGTATCCCGGTATATTGCACCGGATTCTTCAGCTTTAATTGCTTATCTCACCGACTCCACGGTCATCAGTAAGATGGGATTTGACAAATACTCATTTCATGCCATGTTTATTCCCAATACGTATGAAATATACTGGACGACAACTCCCGAAAAATTCACGAAACGTATGAGAGCTGAATACGACCGCTTCTGGAATGAAGACCGAAAAGCGAAGGCCGAAACACTGGGATTATCCCCCGTTGAAGTGATCACAGTTGCCTCTATCGTTCAGGAAGAAACCGTTAAGGAAGAGGAAAAGCCCATTGTAGCAGGATTATATCTCAACAGGATCAGAAAAGGAATTCCACTGCAAGCCGATCCGACAATCAGGTATGCCCTGGGTGATTTTGGGATTAAACGTATCTTGACCAGATACCTCGAAACAGATTCTCCTTTCAATACATACAAATTTGCCGGGTTACCGCCCGGGCCAATTAATTTTCCGGAAATATCCAGCATCGAAGCCGTACTGAATGCAAAAGAGCACAATTATATCTACATGTGTGCAAAAGAGGACTTCTCGGGTTACCATTACTTTTCCCGTACGCTCCGGGAACACGCGCAAAATGCCAGGCGATACCAACAGGCATTGAATGACCATAAAATCTGGGAATAAAACAGAGAAAT
>JBDKTZ010000308.1:0-3397 GCA_039679975.1 Prolixibacteraceae bacterium | reverse complement strand
TTATATGGTACGTATACTGCTTTAAAAGAGGGTGTTCATGGAAATTCCTTACTTTTAGACGGCTATTCTTCCTATTTGTCTGCATCGGGTGTTCCCCTTCCGGAAGGAGTCTTTTCGGTCGAGGTATGGATTGCCCCAGGGGCGTACCCAACAAATTTCTGTCCTGTCGCGGAGCAACGGTCAGCCGATGCCCGGGGGTTTTCTTTGGGAATTGACAGTGAAGGAAAAGCCGGATTCAGCGTTGCTACACAGGCCGGCTGGATTGAACTCAGGGGATCTCAAAAGATTCCGCTTTACAAGTGGACACACCTGTGCGGGGTATACAACGGAGAAAAGATCACCCTTCTGACAAATGGAGAAAAATCGGCAGAGAAACAACTGACCGGCCGGTTTCTGCCTGCAAAAAATGCGACATTCTGTTGCGGAATGTCAAGTCAACGGTCTTTACCAACCGGAGTGCTTAACCCAAGCGGTTCAGAACCGATCAACCAGTTCTTTGACGGGCTGGTCGATGACTTGAAAATATGGGACAAAGCTTTGTCAGAAAAAGAGTTTAGTACGATAAAAAAAGAGGCCGGTGAGCTGTCAAAACCTGCACTTGAAAAGCGCTCATTACCTGAATTGCCTCCCTCTGATCGGTTTAGGGTCTGTTATGCCAACCTGAAGTATTATGAATCCTGGGATAATTTCTGGCGAATCTCGGGGGAACCGGATGTAGTGGTATCGTTTGAAAAAAACGGGCATTTTGTTTTCTGGAGAGGGACCAGTTATATCCCTCATTGGGTCACGGAAAACGGAATATGGTATAATAATGAGTTCAATGAAACCTGGAGCAGCAAAGGGTGTCATGAACCCATGTCTGATAAAAGGTGTGAGCATTCACAGGTAAAGATTGTTGAAAGTACGCCGGCCCGCTGCGTGGTACACTGGCGTTACGCCTTAGTTGATAATTGGTATAATCAATCGAATATCGATCAGATAACGGGCTGGGGAGACTGGACCGACGAGCTGTACACGATTTATCCTGACGGGACCGCGGTTAGGTCTCAAACCCTCCACAGCAGTAAGCCCTCATCTGAATTTGAATGGCATGAAGGGATTATCGTGATGGGACCCGGACAGCGTCCCGAAGATGTACTCAACCCGGAAGCGCTGATCATGTCGAATATGAAGGGAGAAGAACACAGGTACTCATGGGAACCGGTTGCTGCTGATGTGAAGAAAGCCGAAGTCACTTATTTGAGTCAAAAAAGCGATAGTTGGTTAACAGAGCCGGTAGGCGCCAATATTCAATTGGTAAACACACGCTCTGCTCTGAAACCATTTACTGTTGTCAACCCTGATGATGACCCAAAATGGGATTTTTACAATGATTTGTCACGTCGTCATGTTTCCATATTCCCGTGGTGGAACCACTGGCCTACCGCATTTAAGCCGTCTGACGGTCGTTATGCCATGGACAGTGACAGGGCATCTCACAGCTCACTCACCCATGTCAGGAACTGGAAGGCATATAAAAGGACAGAATTTTCGGAGACGAGACTGATGTTAGTGGGGCTTACAGATGGTAAAGCTTGTGATTTGGCTAATCTTACCAGGTCGTGGAGCTATGCTCCCGAAATGTCGGTAGAAGCGGAAGGTGTCAGGAAAATCGGATATGAACCGTCAGAAAAAGCGTATCAACTGGAATGTGTAAAACCAGGCACCTGCAGTAAATTTGAAATAAAGCTGAACTGCTCGCCGGAATTTCCTTCCGTTCATCCGGCATTTGTGATCAGGAACTGGGGACACCACGATATAATGGTAGAAGTAAACGGTAGGAAAATGACTGAAAACGTTCATTATCGTTGCGGTTTTACAGATACCATTAATGGTACAAATCTGATACTCTGGTTTGATCAGACGTTTAAAGAGGAAATCAGAATACTAATCAGACAACAATGAAACGACTTTTTTACCTGTTATGTCTCATTTTACCGGTTCTTTCCTGTACAACCGAAAAACAGACCTATTTACGGACAGCAAACGGGATTGCCTGTTTGATGGGCAATGATTCGGTCGTAATCTCAGTGATCTCGGAAAACGTGGTCCGGATTGAACGTTATGTCCTGCCTTTTCAAAAGAAGGTTGAGCAGGTGCCGTTTGTTTTGCCGGTTAACGACTCCGTCGACTGGAAAGTAGAGGAAACCCGGGCGGGAATTGATATCCTGACCGGCCGGCTGAAGATAACGGTCGAAAAATCGGGAACGGCAACGAATGGTTTACCTTCCCGAAGGCCGCTGGTTTGATTTCTGGACCGGACAGGCATTGCAGGGGGGCGTTCATATTCAGGCTGAGGCAGGCCTGGACAGAATCCCGGTATACGTGAAAGCCGGAACGGTCCTGCCCGTGGGGCCGAAAGTGCAGTATGCCATGCAACAAAGCAGCGATCCCTTAAAACTATTTATCTATCCCGGGGCGGATGGGGAATTTACGCTTAACGAAGACGAAGGAGAAAATTACAATTACGGGAACGGCAGGTATTCGGAAATCAGGCTGAAGTGGAATGATGCACAGAGGTACCTGACCATTGACAACAGGAAAGGCGATTTCAAAGGGATGATCCCGGATCGGGAGTTTGAGTTGATCGTGGTGAGAGAGGGCATCGGACGACTTGAAAGTAAAGATGCCAAACGCATCACCTACAATGGGCAAAGGGTTCAAACCCGTATGTTCTGATCAATCTTTAATCCAGAGATTAAAAGGAAAGAGGATAAACAGACTTTCCAAAACAGGAAAACAGTCAATATTGGAAATTCCTCAATCTTTCAATCTCTGGATTAATGCCCTAAAATCTTAATTCATCTGTTAGTTACTCATATCCTGTCTTTTGGTCAAGTTCCGGATTGATATCCATCTCTGATTGGGGGAACGGCCACACATAATGGTGAGACTCGAAATTCAATGCTCCGACTCCTTTTCCTGGTTCATCAACTGCAGCCATCACCTGTGGAGCTATTTTCCACCTTTTGATATCAAAATAACGATGCCCTTCAAAAGCCAGTTCAATCCGCCTTTCATGCCGTATTCTTTCCCGCATCGCCTCTTTAGATAAGTCTTGCGCAACAGCCGGCATACCAGACCGTGCACGTATCGCATTAACCGCGTTATGAACGGACTCATCTGGTCCGCTTGCCTCATTTCTGGCTTCGGCATACATCAATAAAACATCGGCATAGCGAAGGTGTATAAAATCATTGTCACTTCGGGTAGCATATCCTATTTGCCCTATTTCTTTGTCAATACCTTTTTGGATGAGATAACCTGTAACAGATTCTTCCTGCTGGATCACCTGCCCGTCAACTACCCATGGCTCCACCTGAACTGTTTGCTTCAAACGGGGATCTCTGTTTAAATA
>JBDKTZ010000014.1:0-6870 GCA_039679975.1 Prolixibacteraceae bacterium | reverse complement strand
AAATCTACTTACTGCTTGCAATTTTTGCAATTGGTTTGCAGTCCGTTTTGGGCCAAACTAAAGAAATTACAGGGACAGTGACTTCCGCCGAGGACGGGAGCACCCTACCTGGGGTTTCGGTGTCAGTTCCCGGTACTACTTTAGGTACAATCACTGATATTAATGGGAAATACAGGATTAAGGTACCTCAGAATACTACAAAGCTCATATTTTCGTTTGTGGGCATGCAGACGCTCGAAGTTCAGATCTCCGAGGGAAATGTTTTAAACGCTCAACTATCACAGGAAAGTTACGACGTCGAAGAAGTGGTTGTTACTGCGTTGGGAATAACAAGAGAAAAGAAATCCTTAACGTATGCTGCAACAGAAGTTCAGTCAGATGAACTGGTCAATGCAAATGAACCAAACATCGTTGCAGCATTATCAGGAAAAGTCGCAGGGGTACAGGTGTCTAATTCAAGCGGCATGGCCGGGGGATCTTCCCGAATTACAATAAGAGGGGTTTCTTCCTTAAAAGGGAATAATCAACCTTTGTTTATAATAGACGGGGTTCCTTTTAACAACGAGGAATTCAATTTTGACGAAAATGATGGAGATCAAGCTCTCTTTTACGGATCTACTTCAAATACCGGAGTTGACATTGATCCAAACAAGGTCGAATCGATGACGGTTTTAAAAGGAGCTGCTGCTACAGCATTGTATGGGTCAAGAGCGGCGAACGGCGTTATCTTGATTACAACAAAAGGAGGAAAGTTATATAAAGGAGCGCCCATAATAACTGTCAGCTCCAGGTTTGGTATCGATAAGATCAGACCTCACAAAACGCAGGAAGAATATGCTTTGGGAACTAATGACACCTATGTTGATGGAGAAACGAAAAAATCCTCCTGGGTTTGGGGACCTGAAATCGCTGGGACAGATATAAAAACTTATGACAGATGGGATCTCTTTGAGATTGGAAACACATATGACAACTCCGTCAGCCTTCAAGGAGGGAAAGATAATTCCAGCTATTTTGTTAGCTTCAGTGCCTTAAATCAGGATGGAACAGTGCCGACAACGGGTCTTGATCGTTATAGCTCGTTGGCAAAATTTAATACCAAATTAGGAGAAAAGCTTACGATCGGGGCAAAAATAGAATATATTGCGACTGAAAATAACAGACTTGCCGAAGGAAACGGGATGAGCTCTATTATGTGGACGATCTTAAGCGCTCCCCCTTCCTATAATTTATACCCGGGAGTTGACGAAAATGGAGTTCAACGCCTTTGGAGAACGCCAACCCGAAATAACCCTTATTGGTTAATCGATAACACTGGCTATACTGATACAAGAGATCGGTTTATTCCAACTTTTAATTTTGAATATGCTCTTCTTTCGTGGATGAAATTTAAAGGAAACTTTGGTATTGACTATTTTACCTCTAATTCGAAGTTCTTTGAGAATAAGGGTAATCGGGGCGATTATCCGGATGGACGTGTACTCGAAACTGTACGTACGAATAAAGAAATCAACTCCGATATCATGTTGATTGCAGAAAAGGAGTTGACAAACAAATGGAAAAGCACAGTTCTTCTTGGAAATAACTTAAATTCACAGTATTACCATATGAAATCTGTACAAGGTACTGATTTTATTATCCCGGGGTTCTATAATCTTTCCAATGCAACAGTTACAGACCCGAATGAAGGTACAATTGAAAAAAGATTGGTGAGTTTATATACCAATATTACATTATCTTATGACGAATACTTGTACTTAACATTAACCGGTAGAAACGACTGGTCATCCAGTTTGCCAAAATCGAACAATTCGTATTTTTACCCCTCCATTAGTTCCGGATTAATATTTTCCGATGCATTTGACCTGACAAATAACTGGTTCAATTTTGGCAAATTGAGACTCTCATATGCCCGGGTTGGAAATGATGCTGATCCTTATGTTACATCAACCAGTTATAATAAAGCAGCCCCCGGAGATGGAATGCGAGGAGAGATCATATTCCCATACAATGGTATTGGAAGTTATCTTCAGTCAAATGTCAGGGGAAATCCTAATTTAAAACCGGAAATTAGCAAAGAGTTTGAAATTGGGACCGAATTGCGTTTTTTCAATAACAGGGCAGAAATTGATTTCGCCTACTATAATAAAACAAGCAAAGATCAGATTTTCAGCGCTCCGTATCCTCCTGAAACCGGATATGGAAGTATCGTGGTTAACGCCGCAGAAATTCGCAATGAAGGTATTGAGTTAGGAATTGGTACGACGCCGCTGAAATTAAAAGACTTTGAATGGGCAATCAATTTAACGTACAGCAAGAATAACAACAAAGTATTGAGCTTAACGGAAGGAGTAGAAAGTATCAGGTTAGCCGGATTTACACAGCCGGGAATATTCATCATGGCCGATAACCCGTATGGCGTCATTTGGGGAAGTAAATATTCCAGGGATGAAAATGGGAATGTACTAGTAGATGATGATGGTTATCAGCTGGTAGATGATAACAGCGGTCCGATTGGGAATGCAATGCCTGACTGGATTGGCAGTATCCGCAATACTTTTACCTGGAAAGGAATTTCTGTTTCTGCTTTAATTGATACAAGACAAGGCGGTGATATTTATAATCTGGATGAGTATTATATGAAGGCTTATGGAACATCATGGCTTACCAGAGACAGAAAAACTCCAATAGTTGTAAAAGGAGTCAGGGAGTCTGACGGTCTTCCAAATACAACGGAAATTACGGACTTTCAGTCATATTGGTCTTATGAAAGTAGTGTTGATGAGGCCAATGTGCAGGACGCAAGTTTTATCCGACTCAGGGAAGTCACCGTCAGTTATGACCTTCCAAAGTCATTGATTTCAAAAGCATCTCTGAAAGGTCTGGTGTTTTCTGTGTCCGGAAGAAATCTTTGGCTAAAAAGTGATAAAAGTTTTACCGGATCTGATCCGGAAAATAGTCTGTATGGAAGTGGAAATGGGCAGGGTCTGTCAAACTATGCTGTACCTTCAACCAAAAGCATCAATTTCTCACTTAAGTTAACTCTTTAATCATTAAAAAGATGAAAACATTCACTAAAATATTAGCAACCCTTTTCCTGATCGTCTCCCTCTCAAGTTGTGGGAAGTGGCTGGACGTCAATGACAATCCTGACACGCCAACGGATGAGGCCGTTTCTGAATCTGTTCTACTACCGGGTATCATTTCGACTGTCTCGTATGAATTAACAGGAGGATTTCCCGCCAGATATGCAAATGCCTGGGTCGGGCAATTCTCGCTAAATGGACCCGCTCCCGATGTTCAGACATTTCGAATCTTGGATGTAGATGTGAATAACACCTGGGAATACACTTTGTATACGAATGTCTTAAAGAACTCCAAGCTATTAATTACAAAAGCTGAACAAAACGGCAATATGTATTATGCTGGTATAGGAAAAGTAATGACAGCCTATTCTTTAGCAATAGCAACTGATTTATGGGGTGAAGTGCCATGGTCAGAGGCTCTCGACATAGAGAATTTTCCAAAACCCAAATTCGATTCTCAGGAGAAAGTATACGAGTCGATCTTTTCTTTGTTAAACGATGCTATCGGCGACTTCGGTTATACAGAAAATCAATTAGATAAACCAGGGGGCGATGATTTATTATTTGCAGGAAACATGTCGTCCTGGAAAAAGTTTGCTTATTCGTTGATCGCCCGTTATCAAATGCATCTTTCGTATGCCAAAGATGGTGAAGATCAAGCCGATTTAGTCTTGACAGCTTTGAATAATGCGTTTACGAGTAACTCCGACGATGCTGATTTTGAATATCATGCCAAAACAGGAGAAGAGAATCCCTGGTATCAATGGATGAGTAAATATAATACGTTATATCTAGATACAAATATTTATATCATCCTTAGAAAATATAATGATCCCAGAATGGACGTTTTTGCTGACGTAACTTACGCCGGGCAAACGGGGAAGATTCTTCCTCACCGCAATGGACTGCTTACAGAGACTCCGGGAGTCACTTCAAAATTGGCAATAGAAAGAACAACATATGATAGCGGTGAAGAAGTGCAACCTTATTTTATTACAAAATCTACCTCTCTCCCTTTCATCACTTATGCCGAACTTTGCTTTCTAAAAGCCGAGGCTTACGCGTGGAAAGGCAATTATCCGGGTGCACAGCAAGCCATGAAAGATGGAGTAAAAGCAAGTCTTCTAAAAATCCAATTGGATAATAGTGCCGCTTTCGATGTCGCACAAATTGACAATTATATTTCCTCATTACCAGCCCTCCCTTCAAATTTTGAAAGTGCCCAAAAAATGATCATTGAACAGAAATATATTGCCAATTTCTTATCACTGGAAAATTACAACGATTATCGGAGGACAAACTATCCTGACCTCATTATGCCAATTGACGCTGAATATGATCACGTTCCTTATCGGATGCCATACGCTACAAGTCCCAAATTATACAATAAAGATAACGTTCCAAGTATCGCAATAGATAAAGATAAAGTATGGTGGGACAAAAAAAATTAATGACTGAGAACAAATTTCTGATCTGAAATTATTCAGAAACAAACAAAAAAGACTGGTAAAATTTACCAGTCTTTTTTAATCATCAGTCAATGCTGGAGATTTTGGAAGACCTTGAATAGGTCATGTAAAGTATAGATCAAGCCACTATAAAGGCAGTATAAAGCCACTTAGGGCATACATATCCCCACGCCCCAGGGTTGTGATTGGTTCACCGATGATCAAACACCTGCGCTACCTGAGAGATATACAAACCCTAATGTTCCGTCGGGGAATATGCTTATTCCCGGTTTCCGCCCAATGAAAACTCATCCCGGTCCCAGGTTGAAATGCGTTTTATCGCGTTTACATATCATACGGGTTCATCACAGACAATCCCTCAATATTCCTGAAGTCATTTATATTCCTTGTGATTAATGTAAGGCTATTCACTAGTGCAGAAGCTGCAATAATAGCATCGGGAAGCTTTATTCTGTAATCTTTTCGAATGTCGATTGCCTCTAAAATTATCGGTTCTTCCGACGCAAATACTCGGGAAGTATTTATAAACTCATTCAAAACCAGAATTTGCTCCTTGTCTGCACCTGGCCAGGCAAGCAATTCCATACGCGTAATAACGGATATCTTCGAATAAATCGTATCAATAAGTTCATTCGCTTTCCCCGGCAATTTATTATTCAAGTAATCGATGACGGAATTAGTGTCTATTAAATATCCCTCTCCCATTCTTCCCGCGAACTTTGGACATCATTCTGAAAGTCAGTGTATTGTTCATGTGTGAGCTTTAATTTTCCTCTAAGATTGGCAATACCTTCTCTTTTTTTAGGTTCTTCATCCATAGGTAATACGATAACCTCTACTCTGTTTGCTGTGAAATCACTCGGTAAATAGATTTTCAGTGAACGGCTCTTTACATTTAATATTTGTCTTAATACTTGCATAATCTACTGAATTTCATTGTCGATTTTTTAATCGACAGCTGTTTCAAAGATACGAGTCAAAAGCGAATTAAAAAAATCAACTGCTAATTCGCGGTCTCACGGCCTTTTCCATTTACTCTTAAAAATGGATCAAATTGGATCTGAAACGGATGTATTCACCCAGTGCCGGTTTTTCTTCCATCACAATGATTACAGTTCTACTTTGAATAAATACTTTCCTGAGCCGGTTTTGCAGATGGTCTTGCCGTCACGGACCTCGGTTGCACGAAAACCGGGAATTGATGCTGCCGATAATGCTGTTCCGTTTACCATCACTTCTCCGGCAACAGGCAGATAAACCGTTGCAGTGGTATTGGCGGGGATCTCAACGGCAAGCGTAAATAATTTATCTGACTTTTCCCAGCGGGTGCTGACCTGACCGTAAGGCGTCTCAAAGGTCGTATTGACATAGGTCAGGTCGCCGACCACTTCCGGCTTTATCACCAGTTCTTTATATCCGGCTGAAATCTCCGCCTGTCGTATCCCGCCCAATCCTTGGTAGAACCATTCCATCAGATGCCCCAGCATGAGGTGATTATTGGAGACTTCTTCCAGCGCGGCCCACGACTCGGTCAGGGTGGTTGCCCCTTTTTTCAATTGATAGCCGTATCCCGGCACATCATCCCGGTTATTCATCTCAAAAAGCAGTTGCGAAGCGCCTCCGTCAGTTAAGGCCTCCACCAGGTAATGGAAGCCAATGTCGCCGGCAGTGAGCGCCTTGTCGTTGGCACGGATCGAGTCAACCAGATTGCTCAGCACCTTGCTTCGCAGCGAATCCTCAACCAGCCCGACGCATAAAGGCATGGACATGGAGGTCTGACTGCCGGTCGAATATACTCCGGCTTGGGCATTAAAGAACTTTTGATTAAATGCCTCTTTTATTTCTCCGGCCCACGATTCCAGTTGCTTTTGCTCATCCGCTTTACCCAAAACCTCAGCCATCTTCGACAAAAGCTGAACATCATAGAAATAAACGGCAGTGGCTGTTAATGCCATTGGGGTCAATTGTGCAGGTCCCGGGCTTGAAGGCCCCAGGTCGAACCAGTCACCGAGTCCGTGCGAAACAATATGACCGTTTGACGTGCCTTTCAGATAGGCAATATAGCGGTTCATCATAGGCCAGGCTGCCTCCATCGTTTGCCGGTCATCGTACCAGCGGTATAGCAGCCAGGGAAGGATCACTCCTGCGCTCCCCCATTCGGGCGAGTCTCTGAAACCTCCCTCAAATTCCACATATTCGGGTGCAATATCGGGAATTAACCCATCGGATGTCTGCGCATCCATCATATCGTACACCAGCTTTCGGTAAAGGTGGTAGGTATCGTAATTAAAGTTGACGCCCGCGCCCATCAAAAA
>JBDKTZ010000561.1:0-2982 GCA_039679975.1 Prolixibacteraceae bacterium | reverse complement strand
GCAGGTTGGCGTTTTCAGTGACGCCATTCCTGGCGAAGGATCACTGTTTTACTTTATCCTGCCTTACTTTTAGGTTATTCTTCAGCTATTTTCTCTCTTTTAAAGCCGGTTTCTTCCACAACCGGGGTCACTCTCATCCCCTTAACGGGTCTTTTGGCTAGTTCCGATTTATATATAAAAAACCAAGAAGCCACGGCGACAGTAACCACGATGCCAAGCGGATAAGCGATCCTGCCGTCAAGGGCAAGGCCTTCAGGAGCAATAAAAATGTAAGTAGAGATCACGGCGGTCATGAACATGGCCGGGATTACCGTGATCCACGCAGGTTTCTGCTTTTGGATCAGGTATACGGAGATCGTCCACAGGAAAACCATTCCGAGCGCCTGATTAGCCCAAGCAAAATAACGCCAGATAACTGCAAAGTTGATCTGGGTGAGCAGAAATCCAACAGCAAATAAAGGAACACTGATGATGAGCCGGTTTTTGACAGGCCCCTGTTTGAAATTTAAAAAGTCGGCTACAATTAGCCGGGCTCCGCGGAAAGCAGTATCGCCTGTCGTTATTGGGGCAGCTACGACCCCCAGTAAAGCAAGAATTCCGCCGAACCCGCCAAGTAACTTATGGCAAATGTCACTGACCATGACCGCTGCATTTCCATTCTGCCCGATCATGGTTTCGTTTAACTCCCTTACTCCTCCATACACGGTCATTGCCACGGAAGCCCAGATAATCGCCACAACAGCTTCCGTGATCATGGCCCCGTAGAATACCCGCCGGCTTAGCTTTTCGTTGGTAATGCACCGAGCCATTAACGGAGATTGGGTCGAATGGAAGCCGGATATCGCCCCGCAGGCAATGGTGATGAATAACATTGGAAAAACAGGGAATTTTTCAGGCTCGTTATGGAAATTATGCATATTGGCAAATGTCAGCTCCGGAATATGATAGCCATTTATAAACATAGACATAAGCAGGCCAACCGCCATGAACAAAAGAGTAAATCCAAAGATAGGATAGATTTTACCGATAATTTTATCAATCGGCAATAGGGTAGCTAAGATATAGTAAATAAAGACGATTAAAACCCAAAACATGGGTCCCCCAAAACCGTTGCTCATGTTCGAAAGGATATTAGCCGGACCGGTAATAAAAACCGCTCCGACGAGGATCATCAGGATCACGGTGAAACCGCGCATGATCTGTTTGGCCGCCGGACCAAGATAAATCCCAATAATTTCCGTAATACTTAAACCTTTATGATGAATGGAAAGCGTCCCTGAAAAATAATCGTGGGTAGCGCCTGCAAATATCGCTCCAAGCACAATCCACAAATAGGCCACCGGCCCCCACATCGCCCCGGCCAACGCTCCGAAAATAGGTCCCAGACCGGCAATATTAAGGAACTGGATCAAAAAAATCCTCCACCAGGACATCGGGATGTAATCTACCCCATCTTTCATCGAATAGGCAGGCGTCATTCGATTGCCATCTACATCGGCATAACGTTCAATAAAACGGGAATAATAAATATATCCCAGCAACAAGGCCGTCAGACTAATAATTAATGTAAACATGAGTTCGTCTTTTTTTCACGAAGTCAAAGATAACCATTTATTCCAAACTAATAATTAAAGTAAAAGTTACTTTGAAAATAGAATCAACGTCTTTCCAGACACCAGCCGGAATAAAATTATCAACAGGCTGCACTGAATCCGGCGAGTCTGAAGAATTTTTCCGAAGTTTGCAAAAGTATGTATGACGAACTTTATGCCGATGTAATCTTACCCCTTCCACTGCGTGACAGATTCACTTACAGGGTGCCACCTGCATTCCAGGCCGGCATAAAAACGGGAATACGGGTGGTCGTTCAGTTTGGCGCCAGGAAATATTTTTCAGCGCTGGTATATCGGTTGCATAGCGTTTTGCCTGCCGGTTCGTTCGGGCTAAAAGACATTGATGCGATACTCGATCATGAACCGGTTGTTCATCCTGCCCAGATTATCCTCTGGGAATGGATTGTTGATTATTATTGCTGCACATGGGGTGAAGTCTATAAAGCCGCCCTGCCCTCAGCACTGAAACTTGAAAGTCAGACCAAAGTAAGCTTCAATCCGAATTTCGACATACCTGTCGACCTGTCGGCCGACGAAGAGATCCTGATCGAGACGCTGCAGCAACAAGGACAAATTAATATTCGGGAGATCAACCGCCTGATGGGCAAGAAACCCGCTTATGCCACGTTAAAAATATTACTCGAGAAAAATGCCGTACTGATCGAAGAAAAAGTAGAGGAAAGTTACCGGCCCAAAACAGCGCCTTTCGTGTTTTTGCACGCCGATACCTTAACTGAGAAACAAATCACCGATGCACTCGAAAGCCTTCGAAAAGCAAAAAAGCAACTTGCTCTTTTTGAATTTTTTCTTTCTGAAACGGTTTATAATCCTGAGCGAAAAACAACTATCGGAAAGAAACAGCTTCTTCAGAAAAGTAACACTGAAGAAGGTACGTTACGGAGCCTGGTTGCCAGAAAGATTCTGAGGATCGAGGAAATTGAAATCGGACGTCTGGATTTTTCGCACGACCAGGAAACGATGATCTTTGATTTGAATGAGGCCCAGAAAAAAGCGTTCGATCAGATTAAACTCGCTGATCGGTCCAAACCAGTTTTATTACATGGTATCACGTCAAGCGGCAAGACAGAAATTTACATCAAACTGATTGAAGAGCAACTTGTGATGGGGAAACAGGTATTGTATCTTGCCCCTGAAATAGGCCTTACCGCTCAGTTAATTAATCGGTTAAAACGGGCTTTCGGTGAAAAAGCCGGGATTTATCATTCTAAATTCAATGATGCAGAGCGGGTTGAGACCTGGTTCAATGTTCTGAAAGAGTCGGAAAAATCATACCAACTCGTTTTGGGAGCGCGTTCTGCTGCCTTCCTGCCATTCCGGAACCTTGGACTGATCATTGTTGACGAGGAAC
>JBDKTZ010000601.1:0-3337 GCA_039679975.1 Prolixibacteraceae bacterium | reverse complement strand
TTCTTGCGGATAGTATTGCTGATGAGGAATAGCATTCCTGTATTGAGGCTTTCCCTTGCGATCAAACAAAATCGCTTTTGTGGCAAAAGTGCTTTGATCAATGGCGAGAATGTATTTTCGCATTTTGCAATATTTTAACTGATTGAACCGAAGTCAGATTCATCTAAAAATTTTCTTTTATTTTCTTAATATATTGAAACAAAAATAAAAGAAAATTCTGTAGGTGCAAAGAAAAAAGAGGAAAAAGCGCGGGCAGAGAACGGAGACCAGACACCGGAGACCAGACACCGGAGACGGGAGAACGGAAGAGGGTGAAAAGGTGACAGGGTAACAAGGTGACAGGGTTGCAGGGTAACAAGGCAGAGAGCATGGGGCATAGAGCACAGAGCCGGAGCATGGGGCACAGGGTGCAGAAGCAGACTAACCAGTAGCCGGCAGCTTTTTAAGCGATGATCATTTTAATATCATTTTTTTTAAGCATATCCGTTTCGGTCTGATTGATCTTTGAATCTGTGATCAGGTAGTCAATCAGAGACAAAGCTCCCAGACTTGCGAATGAACTTTTCCCGATTTTGCTTGAATCTGCTACCAGATAGACCATGTTTGCTGATTCGATCATTGCGCGTTTAACACATATATCGCTGATGCTGGGATAAGTAAGTCCCGATTTCAGTGTTATCCCGGCGGTTGCCAAAAATAGTTTATCAACATGCAGGTCATTAAAAAAATCTGCAGCCTTTTGTCCGGTAAGTGAAAGGGTCGGAGCTTTAAATTCTCCTCCGGTCACTATCAGGTTAATTCCCGGATCCGCTCCCAGGATGAAGGCAATATTTAATGAATTGGTGATGACGGTCAGATTCTTAAATCCGGTAATTAATCTGGCAATTTGAGTAGTTGTTGACCCGGAGTCCAGGATAATGGTATCACCTTCATTGATCAATTCCAGGGCTTTTTTGGCAATGGCTGCCTTTTCGGCAAGATTTTCCTGATTTTGCAGGGTAATGTTCTTAACATTCACCCCCATGTTCTTCAAATATGCCCCGCCGTGATCGCGTTCGATAAAACCGTCCTTTTCCAGCTTTTCCAAATCCTGTCTGATGGTTACTTCGGTCACTTTAAAGATTTTACTGAGCTGAAATACTTTGGCGTGACCATCTTCCCGGATCAGCTCTAAAATCTTTTCCCTGCGGTGAGTTGGCAACATGACATTTAATATTGATGATTAAGCGCAAATATATAAAATTAAAACAAAAGTAAACGAAAATTAATTTCCAGGGCTTTTGTTTCTGAAACAGCGATGGAATACATGATCGGAAACAGCCAGATTTGCTTGTAGTCGCTTACATCTCAATTCAAATAAATCGGAGCGCTTCAAATTGCGGATAGAAATCATTTTCTACTTTTGTCTTCGGTCATTTTACCAGATTGAACAAGCTTATTTTTTACTCATGCTGACAGGAAAATATCTTGATCTTTACCGGCAACTTTCTGAGACCATCGATCAAAAGCGAATGTTTCACGATTCGTTGCATACGCTGGCTTTTGGTACGGATGCCAGTTTTTACCGGATGATCCCGAAGTTGGTGATACAGGCAAGAGACGAACAGGAAGTATCGCACTTTCTAAAAAAAGCTGCACTTCTTGAACTTCCGGTAACATTTCGTGCTGCAGGAACCAGTTTGTCCGGGCAGGCCATCTCCGATTCAGTGTTGTTGATTGCGGGAGAGCATTGGAAATCATACGAAATTCTGGATGAAGGACGAAGAATTCGTCTTCAGCCCGGATTAATCGGATCAAAAGTTAATACCGTGCTGGCGCCATACGGGAAGAAGATAGGGCCGGATCCGGCGTCGATCAATTCGGCGATGATTGGCGGAATCGCCGCTAACAATGCGAGCGGCATGTGCTGTGGAACTGCCGATAATTCCTATCAGACTGTCGCCGGGATGAAGATTATTTTTGCTGACGGTTCTGTACTTGACACCGGAAGTGAAAACAGTTGCCGGGATTTTCGGCAGACTCATTCTGAAATGGTTACCGCTATAGAAAAACTGGGGCAATCGACAAAAGCGAATCCTGAACTTGCCGCCAGGATCAGAAGGAAATTCAGTATCAAGAATACGACGGGCTACAGCTTAAATGCACTGGTCGATTTTTCTGATCCGTTCGACATTATTGAGCACTTGCTGATCGGTTCGGAAGGTACCCTCGGATTTATTTCTGAAATTACCTATCGCACGGTCGATGAACTTCCGTTCAAGGCGAGTGCAATGATCGTTTTTCCTGATATTGAAAAGGCGTGTAACGCGGTGATCCGGCTGAAAACTGAACCTGTATCGACTGCCGAGCTGATTGACCAGGCTGGTTTGCGGACTGCTGCCGGCGAATCGGGAATGCCCGAGTGGATCCGGAGCTTAAGCGAAGAGGCTACAGCCATACTGGTCGAAACCCGCGCAGTGAGCAAAGAATTGCTGGAAAGTCAGATTGTAAGAATCAAAGAGGCAATTGAATCAATACCGGTTGAAATTCCTGTTCATTTTACGACCGTTCCGGGGGAATATATGCTTTACTGGAAAATTCGCAAAGGATTGTTCCCTTCTATCGGAGCTGTGCGAAAAACCGGATCAACAGTTATTATTGAAGACGTGGCTTTTCCGATTTCCCGATTGGCGGAAGCCACTCACGACTTACAAATACTTTTCAAGAAATATAATTATCATGAGGCGGTCATCTTTGGCCATGCTCTCGATGGTAATCTTCATTTTGTATTTACACAGGATTTTTCAGTTCCTGAAGAAGTTTCGCGCTATGAACAGTTCATGCAGGATGTAACTAATCTGGTTGTTTTAAAATATGACGGTTCGCTGAAGGCGGAGCACGGGACAGGCAGAAATATGGCTCCTTTTGTGGAATTGGAATGGGGCCGGGAAGCTTATGATCTGATGAAGCAGATCAAGAATATTTTTGATCCGCAAAATTTGTTGAATCCCGGAGTTATTATAAACGGAGATAAGAAAGCCCATTTAAAGAATCTGAAACTTCTTCCTCCGGCGCACGAAAAAGTTGATAAATGTATCGAGTGCGGTTTCTGTGAACCTTCATGTGTTTCGGTCGGGTTGACCATTTCACCCCGGCAGCGGATAGCTGTTTACCGGGAGATCAGCCGGCTGAAGGCAAGCGGCGAAGAACCGCATGTAGCCGCTTCGCTGATCAATCAATTCAATTATTCAGGTGACGAGACTTGCGCCACGGATGGTTTATGTGCTTTGGCTTGCCCGGTAAAAATCGATACAGGTAAGTTGGTTAAAGAACTTCGTTTTCAGCATATTTCAGAAAA
>JBDKTZ010000115.1:0-18432 GCA_039679975.1 Prolixibacteraceae bacterium | reverse complement strand
AATATCGTTGAGCGCTTTCATCACGACAGGCCAGTTATTGTCCCCCTCCAAAAGCTCCACTTTGAAACCTGCCCATAATCCCTCTTTATTCATTAATTCACGGCTAAATTCTTTAATGTGCAATTTCATAATGCGTGAATTCAGGCTGGCGATCCAATGCTCAGGCCATCCGTAACGCAATACATTTCCGATATCAAAGTACCAACCCACCAATGGATGGCCGATCTCGTCAACAAAACGAGCAGCCTCCACCGGGCTGAGGATAAAGTTATTCCACACATTTTCCAGACCGATCTGCATTCCTGTTTTTTCGGCAAAAGGAATTAACTTTCGGACTGATTCCAGTGAAGTTTGATAGGCCTGTTCATAAGGGATTTTTTCATTAACAACACCCGGAACAACTAAAACCGTATCTCCGCCAAGGCTTTTGATGTCTTCCAGTGATTGCGCAACCGAACGGATGCACTGTTCCCGGATCTGAGGGTCAGGGTGAGAAAGTGGTTTTGACCAATGATCCTTATTCACTACGCTGGGGATCTCTATCCCTGATTTCTCCTTTGCATCAAGCAACTCAGATATAGTGAATTCGACGGGACTATTCAATTCCACTCCATCGAAACCCAAATCCTTTACCAGCTTGAACTTATCGGTCAGCGATAATTCTTCTTTGATCATTCCATATCCCAGACCCTTTTTCAGGCTAACGCCCTGTACAGTCTTGTTGTGCAAAACAGATGCTTTTACAAAAGCGGGAATCATTGCCGAAGCACCAGCAAGAAGAGTAGCAGATTTTATAAAGTCTTTCCTGTCCATTACGGTTTAGTTATAGGTTATTAATTAGAGAATGGGCAATACATATTCCATGGAAATACTTCCACCATTCGGATTGTTGGTAAATTTAACTTTTTTATGCCATAAATATCAGGAAACGACTCCAAAAATGCTGTTTTCCCCTTGCATATGTTCGTTTACTTATTTTCGACCGGCATTTCGGCTCATTGAAGGAGGAATATCATTTTTACCACATCCCCATTTTTTATTCGGCTGCGGACCCATTTTAACGATCAATCTCCCTCCGTTTATAATTTCTTCATGCAAGAGCCATGTCCGGTTCATCGGATTACCGTTTAAACTTGCTGATTGTATATATCTGTTTTCGGGTGAATTATTTTGCGCTTCGATCGTAAATGTTTTTCCCTTGCCTACCTGCATCGAGGCATTCCCGAAAAGAGGACTTCCAATAGTATAAACCGGTTCGCCAGGAGTTACCGGATAAAAGCCAAGCGCGCTGAGCACATACCACGACGATAGTGATCCCATATCTTCATTGCCACACAGGCCACCCGGACCAGGCCGGTAAAGTTCCTCCATGACTTGTCTGGCCCGTAATTGCGTTTTCCAGGGCTCGCCGGCGTAATTATACAGATAAGCCACATGATGTGAAGGCTGGTTTCCATGAACATATTGACCGATTGTTCCTACCACGCCAACATATTTGGGAGGGGTAATATTGGGGCTCATCTCAAAAAATGTATCCAGCTTTGCAGTAAAAGCTTTACTGCTTCCGAACAGGTCAATCAGGCCCTGTATATCATGCTGAACCGACCAGATGTATTGCCAGGCATTCGATTCCGTATAATGACGATTGGGACGACGGCCTATCAGCAGCGGGTCAAAATAGCGGTAATAGGCATGATCGCCATCCTTTATAATTTCCTGTTCTCTCCCATTCAGCTCTTCCAGCCAGGAGCCATCCGCTTTTCGCGGACGCATAAATTGTGTCTGCTTATCCCACAGGTTTTGATAGTTCTTTGCCCGCTTCATGAACAGTTCGTAATCGTCCATCTTTCGAAGTTCCTTTGCCAATTGAGCAATGCACCAGTCATCATAAGCCAGTTCGAGGGTGTTTGGCACCGATTCAGTGACTTTATCGACCGGGGTGTATCCCATACCGATATAATACTTCAGACCCGATCGTCCTGCATGCGAAGAGACCGGCGGCTTTGGTTCTTCAAGCGCTTTCGTACGCATGGCGTCATACAGGAACTGCACATCATAGTCACGGAAGCCCTTCCGGTAGGCATCAACAATAATTGGAATGAGGTGATCCCCAACCATTACTTCTCCAAATACGTTCATAAAGTGTTGTGCAGGAAGCCAGCCGTAGGCTTTGGTCTTCGCTTCAATGGAACGGATAAAATCATTAACATGATCGGGAGCAATAAGGGTCAGCAAAGGATGCTGCGACCGGTAGGTATCCCAGCAGGAAAAAGAGCCATAGAAATCAAATCCTTTGGCTTCATGAACTTTTTTGTCCGGTCCCATGTACTTTCCGTCCGCGTCCTGAGAGATGTACTGGGCCAGCAGGGAATGATACATGGCTGTATAAAAGATCTCCTTTTGGTCACGGGTAGCCCCTGTTATATGAATACGTGACAGTTCCCTGTTCCAGACCGAACGCGCCTCATTTCTGATCCCGTCAAAATCCCAGTCCGGTATCTCCCCGTTCAGATTTTTACGGGCCCCTTCCACGCTGGTGTATGAAATCCCTACTTTCACCAGGATCTGTTCGTTCGTCTCCGTGACGAAAGAGACAAACGCTCCGATGTTTTTTCCGGTTTCCCCATTTTTATAGGGCCAGATGCTTCCCCCCGATTCGGGCGTTTTGTAGTCATTGTCGAAGGTTCCGTAATACTGAAAGGGCTTGCTGAATTCGGCAACGAAATAGACCTGGCCCAGGCCGGTGCTTTTCACCCCTTCAATCCGATTGTTGTTCAAAATACACAGCTCCGATAATTCTTCGGATGAATTGGTCCCAATCTGATGCCCCAAATCAAGAATGATCCGGGCATGCTTGCTTTCGGGAAACGTATAACGATGAAATCCCGCCCTTTTGGTTGCTGTCAGTTCGGCTTTCACTTGCTCATCTTTCAAAACAACGGCATAATAACCGGGCGCAGCCACTTCATCAGCATGGTCAAAGCGGGAACGGTAGCCTTCATCAGGATGCTCGGGTGAACCCGGCAACGTCTGAAGCTTTTGGCCCGTCGTGGGCACCAGCAGGATCTCTCCGCCGTTAACCATCCCCACCCCGCTCCAGTGTGTATGGCTAAAGCCCATGATGGAGCTTTCCGAATACACATAACCGGCACAATACGTCCAACCCTGGTTGTTCACGTCAGGGCTCAGGTGAACCATGCCATATGGAAGTGATGGACCAGGAAAAGTATGTCCGAAAAAATCGGTACCAATAAACGGATTGACATGATCAACCGGATCTTCCTGTGCATGCAGGTTTCCTCCTGTGAACAAAGAGAAAATAATCAGCAATAGTATCGAATCTTTCATGGGCTCTGTTTTTTGTTTATCCCTACCTTCATTAACGGCACCAGGAACGTACAGCGGACTCATTTATCGTGGCAACCAGTAAAAATGGCCATCTTCTGCGCCAAGCAATAATTCAGGAATTCCGTCCTTGTTCCAGTCAACCACCGTCGGGCAGGTATCATGGCCGGCCAGGCGGATAGTCATCAGGTCATTTCTTTTCTTAAAACTTACTTTTCCATCTCTGGTTCCCGTATTTTCATACCAAACGGCATTCCGGCTGTCGGTCAGGAGATCAATATCTCCATCCCTGTCCCAGTCTGTCAGACAAAGCTTTCTTCTTCCGCTTCCTCCTGCGGTCTTTTCATTCAGGCGAAGCGGTGTATTTTCCTTATCAACATCCAGGAAGATCCTTTCTCCAGCAAGAAGGTAAAGCTGACCGTCTTTTTTGACGCGCTGATAAAAAGCCAGATAACCTTCCTGGTCAAGCATCACCAGGTCAGGCAGTCCGTCTTTATTCCAGTCAACTATACAGGGAGTGGTCCGCCATTGCGTGGAAAGTTCATCTTTACCCGGATTCCACCAGTTCCAAACTGGCTTTAAAGGTGTACTTTCTTTCCAGTCTACCTTCACAGGCTGTTTGGCTGCCAGTTTTGGTTTTGATTTGGTACCGGTATTCTTAAACCACTCCACTCTTCCCCAAATCGAATTGATCACAATATCGTTCAATCCGTCATTATCCCAATCGGCAACGTTTAAAGTAGTATAACCCCATTTTTGTTCGCAGGGGCCTTGAATCGATCCGTTTTCGCCGGCCATAATCCGGATAATTTCCCCGCCGGCTTCAAGCAACACCGGTTCATTCCAGCGAGGAGGATTACCACCGTCCAGATTTTCGATAAAGCCGATATACCCGGCCGTATTGCCGCAAATCAGGTCCTCATCACCATCGTTGTCCCAATCGATGCTAAACGGTGTAGCCAGCGCTCCAAATTTCAGGTCGCCGGCCTGTTGTCTGAAATAAACCGGCGACTTAAATACGGGCATTTTATCTTTTACCTGACCGGTATTTTCTACCAAGGCAACCCGCCCGTCTTCATCACCTACTACCAGATCAACGTCACCATCTTTGTCCCAGTCCACCGCATTAGGAACGATCATCTCCAGATCCATTTTTATAATTCCGTGTTCGTTCTGAAGAAGGCGTCCTTTGGAAAAGACAGGTTTCTCCCTTGTGCCTGTATTTTCAAACCAGGTCAAGCGGTCGGTAAATTCACCGCAGATCAGATCCAGGTCACCGTCACCGTCAAAATCGCACATATTCGGTGAAGCCATCCCATATTGATCGATCGGGATACCTCCTGCAGTCAGCTTTCCTTTAATCTGATACTTCCCTTCTGTATTCCCGATCAAAACAACATGGCCGTGCAACGGCCCGCGGGTCCATCTCCCGTTTTTGTCAAAGGCATTATCCCATCCGTAGTCGTTCCAATCATCAATTCCGACCAAAAGATCCAGGTCGCCGTCGTTTTCAAAATCCGCATAACTCCACTGCGTAGAGCGCTTCCTTTCTACAAGATCAAAGATTTCGCCGGCTGGAAATATGCCCGCCGGTTCCGTGAGCACTTTGCTTCTGAAGTTGGCGTATTCCACTCCGGGACCCAGTATTCGCGGCTCATCATTGACATACGAAATATGCAGATTCGCCGCACCGTCGCCTAATCGGACCGGCTGACTAAAAACAGGGAAAATTTCACCGGATACGTTTTCGAACAGGTAAAGTCCGTTATACGGGTAACTTCCCGAGCTTGAAACCACCAGGTCCATGTCACCGTCCTGATCAAAATCGACCGGCAACGGCCATGCCCAAAGTCCGACGCCAAGGTCGGTCGTCAGCCCTGTAGTTTGATATTGCAGCCGCACCGCACCTTTTAAATCATGCTGTGTTTGACGCTGGGCAGACAGCTTCGCCGGAAAGCAAAGCCAACAGGACCCAAATAAAAGGACCCCGATACTGACCGTTTTTTTAATTTGCGTACTCACCTTCATCGCATTTTTAACTTAATTTCAAAACCAAAATACCAGGCAAAACCATCACACAAAATCCACCAAACAAACGGCAATGATGGAAATTTATCCTCCTTCCGTCCATGGCTGCACTATCCCTCAATGGGGTTGCACTGTTCTGGCAACATCTCTCAAGGGCACCCGAACTAATAGAGCCAGATATAGAGAAATAAAGTGATCAGCGACAAGATGCCCAGATGCAGCCGCCAATCGGTAATTCCTTCGAAGGGCATAATTTTTCCTGAATAATTAATCGTTGTCTTTATCAGCTTTTCAGGAGCCGTTTTCTTTGTAAATGCCGATACCGCAAACAAGACAGCAGTAATAATCAGCTCTGCCCAAAGACCGCGGTAGCCAAAATTCAGTGTCAGTTTATGATGAAGTACAGGAAAAATTTCCCGGGCCGTTTCTGCTCCCAGCAACTGGTCGACAACGAAAACAGTAGCCAGTATGATCCCTGTCAAGACGGAAACAGCGGCACCTGCTATGGTGACCTTTTTGCTGACAATTCCAAAAAAGATGGCAGGAAACACCGGCAGCACCAGATAAGCAGTGATTGTTTGCAGGTACTTGTACAACCCCTCTTCATTTTTATAAACCAGATACGAAGCGCCAATTCCGAGAAAGGTGGCCAGCAGGATCATATACCTGCCCAGCCTGACCTGACTTTTCTCCGAAATATTTTTACGAAATTCAATGATAAAATCCTTAACAATCAAGGTGGATACAGAGTTGAGCACCGCGATCAGTGAGGTCACCAGGGCAGCCATCAACGATGCCAGCAGCAGTCCCCGGACGCCGGCCGGCAGCAGCCTGTTCAGCAGCAGTACAAAGGTCTGCTCGGTAGCTTCACCCTGTAATTCCCCCGGAAATAACGCGTAAGCAACGACTCCGGGCAAAGCAAAAATAAAGATGGGGAAAAGCTTGAGAAAAACGGCAAACATGGATCCCCACCGGGCATGCTTCAGATCGGGTGCCGCCAGCACCCGTTGAACATTGACCTGATCAATTCCCCAATAGAAAATGCCTGCATAAAAGGCAGTCGCCAAAATTCCCCAAAACGGGTAAACCGACTCGTTAAGAGGGTTCCCGATCGTCATCATCTCAGGAACTTTAGTCATGAGTCCGCTCCAGCCACCAACCTGATCAAGGCCAAACAGGAGCATAATCACTGCGCCGCCGATCATAATGAGGACCTGGATTACATCCGAATAGGCTACTGCCGTGAAGCCGCCGACAATCGTAAAAATGGCCACAACAACTGCAATGCAGCAAACGGTGGTCATAACATTCCATCCGAGGATACTGTTCAAAACAAGAGCCCCTGCAAACAAGGTGAAAGCCAGTTTGGTCATAATACTGATCACCAGCATCAGTCCGGAGAAAAAAGTCCGCGCCCGCCGATCATATCGCAGCTCCAGAAATTCGGGTATCGTGTAAATCTTGTTTTTCATATAATAGGGAAACAGGATCGCACAGCCAAATCCCAGGGTAATGGCGCAGGTCAGCTCGACCGAGCCTGCCGATAACCCATACCGGTATGCATCTCCGGAAAGGCCGACCAGATGTTCCGCGCCAATGTTTGTCGCAAATAAAGAGGCACCTATAACCGGCCATTTAATCGCTCTTCCCCCCAAAAAGAAGTTAGTACTGTTTTGCCCGGCTTTTTTTAGCCAGGCCATATATAGCCCAAATGAGAGGCTGGCTCCCATCACGATAGCCAAAACGATCCAATCAGCAATAGTCAGCGAAAGATTCATTGGTTACAGATTACAGGGTGAAAAGCATGGGTCATCTTATTCTTATTAAAAGTTAACAGCTAAAAACTTCTTCATTCTTCGGTCTGACTTACGACTTACGACTTACGACTATTTTCAATAATCCTCTCCAGTCGCTTAATGCTTTGGATCATGGAACGAACGGTATGATAGTTGATTTTCCAGGAATGGCCCATGTGTGTCCAGATCGGCTTACCACGGCGACTCAAAAGCGGATACCATTCGCCTATTCCCTTGTTTATAAATTTATCGAAAACAAAACGATGTACGTTTTTGTAGGCCTCCCAGTATTTGTCATCACCAAACAAAATGAACGCATCCAGCATACCGGTCAACACTTCGGCCTGTTGCCAGAATTCCTTTTCCTTATCATACACTCCGCCCGAGTGAGGCCCTTCCACATAAACGCCGCCAAAGTCGAAATCAATGCCATTGTTTACGGTATGGTCGAAGATCGTCCGGAAGAGATCGGCATATTTCGCCGGATTGCACTTCAGGATATCGAGCGCATGGATCAGCAGCCAGGCGAATTCAGCATTATGCCCGTAACAGGTGTTGTCGGTCGCATTCCCCTTTTGTCCTTCTTCGGAGAAACGGTCCCATCCCCAGATGATATCAAACTTAATTTGGGGAGCAACAGTCCAGTCCTTAAAAAACTGGGGAATTCCCGTTTTATAGACGGGATGAATGATCCTGCTGATAAGCAGATCGATTACTTCCTTCAACTTTCTCCGATGCACGTCTTTTCCGGAGCATTCATACAAGGTGGTAAAGGCTTCCATCAAATGCATATGCACATCGAGTGTCTTCCGGTCTCCGCCCTGGCTTCCGGGACCGCAAAGCGTCCAGTCGCGGCTGAACATTTCCCAATACCCGCCATACATCGAATCCACGCAATATTTCTGGATCAGATCAAACACCTTTTCGGCATATTCGAACCCTCGTGGGTCGCCGGTAGCAAGCGTATATTCACTCAACGAATAAATCGCGAAACTGTGCCCGTAAATAATTTTCTGATCGTTCCTGACATTTCCTTTTCGGTCGGTCATCCAGTAAAACCCCCCAAACTCCGGATCCCACATCTTACGGATCAGAAAATCAAATCCGTGTCTGGCCAGTTCAGCGTAGCGCCCTTCTCCGCAGCCGGCCCGATGGGCAGATGAAACGGTATACAGACAACGCGTCTGGGCAATCAGCGACTTTTCATCTTCGCCCGAATCGTTCCCATTCTTGTCAAAATGGGTCAGGTAGCCGCCATTCACTTCATCCTTCATGCGGGTTGTCCAGAAAGGCAATAATTCATTCAGCAAATGATTTTTCGCCTCATTTTTAAATTTAAGTACTTCGTTTTTATCCATAATTTTCAGTATCAAGTATCAAGACACAAGACAGAACAAGGTTATGTCACCTTTTCACCTTTTTCCCGTCGCCGGTCTCCGCCATGCTCTGTGCATATTCTAACTTTTTCTTAGTTCCTGGTAAAGAGCCAATAAAAAATCTCTGTTGTCGGCTGTCAGGTAATGCATTTCACCACCCATACGGCTGAAAGTCTTGCAATAGCGCAGGTAATAAGCAGGATGATCCATCGGCGGTTCACCATCCTTTTGCCAGTCCCAGTCGGATTTGGCCAGATCAACAATCAGCATATAATGGTGATCAATATGTCCGTTCCGCTGTATTTCCAGGTTTTGGGACATGGAAAGTGATTTCTCAAAAATCATGGGCGACATCACCGCAGAACCAACTGAAAGATAGACGCCGTCATCCAAATGACTGACACTATTGGCAAAGCTCAGAAAATCGTTCAGTGCCACACGCCCCAAAGCAGCCCCGTGATTCATGGGATGCGTATAAATGATGTCGTGTCCGATCATAGGATGACCGGTAAACGGAACGCCCATTTCAAAAGCCCGGGCCTGTACCGAGTACCTCCTGAACGGATGCGGGATATGCATAAACCCTGCTTTCAGCTGATGTTTCCGGATTGTTCCGGCCAGATCAATACTCGCTGCAGCGTGATCCGGATCGGTTTTCATGACAGCCTCCGCCTCCGCATACAGATCTGAAACATCAGGAATATCAAGCCCTTCGCAAAAAATCATCTTACCAACCGATTCGCCATAACCCAGCCCTTCGTAAGCGCCGACAATCAGTGCCAGGTTTATATAAAAGCCGGTTTCATCCCAGATTCCGAACTGCCCGCGATCCACATTTTCACGGACATCTTCGCTCGATTTTCCCTGAAAGGCAAATTCCCAATCATGAATAATGCCTGCGCCATTCGTGGCCAAATGGGTGACCCACTCTTCTTCCATCAAAGCGATCAATGTTGGTGCCATCCCGTTCTTGATGGTATGCGCACCAAAAGTAAGCATCACCGACCGCTTGTCTTCCCTGGCCATTCGGATGCGGTCAGCAGTTTGATCGATCAGCATCCTGGCGGAATCTGTCAGATTTTCAGGTGGCTGATTAACAGGAATATGATCTTTTTCAATAAAGACTTTGTTCTTCCTTTCACTTAGCTTTTTAATATTCAGCAAATCCCGGTCTATTTTAGGATAAGGCATTTCCGGTATTATTAGATTATCAGATTATCAGACTACTCTTCTCCGGTCTCCGTGTTCCTCACAGGTTCAGCAACTTCAGCAACAGGTTCATTTGAGAGAAATCGGGAATAATGACATCGGCCCCGGCTTTGATGAGACGGGTCCGTTTCCTTTCATTAAGCCCAAACCGCCGCAATTCATCTCCGGCAATACCCACGGTGAGACCACCCCGTTTGTGCGTTTCCCTGATTTCTACAGGCCCGTCGCCAAAGGTGATGACCTCGCCAAAAGCGGCTTCTCCGATCAGGTCAAGGATCCGGTCCAGCACCATCTTTTTTGCATCCTTGTTAACATCGCCAACCGAACCATAGATCCGCCCTTCAAATAAATGATCGTATCCCATAATCCTTGCTTCACTTTTTACATCTTCTTCATCTGTGCCACTGGCCAGGTAAAGTCGAATACCGGCGTCGAAAAGTTTCTGGAGGAACCGGATTGCATTCTTCATAGAAAGATCTTCACAGCTTAATTCACCGAGCCTCAGTTTCTTTTCGCGTTCTCTTACCATTTTCAGCAGCTCTTCATTATAAATTTGTTTGTAGCCAAATTCATCCAAAATTTGATCTTCAGGAACAAAGCCAAATTCCCTGATGATCCCCACCAGTCCCTTCATTTGCACCAGGGTCTGGATCCCCGTTGTACAGTCAATAAATTCACTCACCCTCGAACGTACTTTTTGAAGTAAAGCCTGGTCAACATTCTGATACCGGTTACCCAAAACCGCCCTGACCATCATCGGTGCCATGATCAGTTCCCATCCTTCGCGCAAGGTTGACAGCGTTCCATCGTGGTCAAAAATAGCATGCCTTATATTGAACCCGGACTTCCACTGATTAATTATTTCTATCTCGCTATCAGTAATATATGATGCCATCCGGATGTCTTCTGAAAGTTCCGGGGCATACATGTAATCCGGATCCTGTCCCAATTGAAGGATTTCTTCAGGTGATGCCGTACCGGTCTGAAACAATTTTTGAATGGTGACCCCGGCTACCAGCGAGCCCAGTTCAGCAGCCGACTTCATGGAATAGCCTGCCGCCAAAGCCGATGCGGCACCTGCCAGGTAACTGTCACCCGCGCCTACCGTATCAATCCGGGAGGTAACCACTATTCCGGGAATCTCCGAAATCCCGTTTTGATCTGCAATCAATGAACCCCGGCTGCCACAAGTAATAAACAGGGGTTTCCGGTACCGTTGGTACAACGTCCGGGCAGCATCACGTGTTTCCATATACGTCACTGATTCAGCAGGTTCTTTTTTGATACCGCATAGCCGTACCGCCTCATGGTCGTTCATTTTCCGGTAAGCGCCCGTATAAAAATCGCTGAAGTCACGACTGTCAACAATGAAAACCGTTTCCGGATGTTTGCCAATCACCTTCACGATTTTGTTTCTCAGGTAATCGGTATGAATTCCGGAAACCACCTGCTGATTAATAATGACTATATCCGCTTCGCCCGCCTCCCGGTCAAGAATATCGATCAGGCGGTCGGCTGTTTGTTCTGTCAACTGATTGAAATTTCCGAAATCGATCCGGCTCTGTTCCTGGTCTGCCACGTATGGTTTAATGTAGACATGTGTCGACCAGTCTTTTTCCTGCGTCAGAATACCTCTGGTATTGATCCCGGTTTTGCTCATCATACTCACCAATTCCCGACCAAACGGATCAGGACCGGTCACCCCTAAGGCACGGACGTCTTTTACACCCATTGCCGCCAGATTATTCGTGACATTTCCGGCGCCGCCGGGCGAATACTTTTGCTGTTGTACAGGCCTGGTAGCCAGTCCGGTTTCGATCGAAATCTCGCTTTTCGATTCCTCTACAAACCAATACGCATCCAGGCAGAAGTCTCCCAGCACCGCAATTTTCACATGGCTTATATCGTCAAGCACTTTTTGTAGTTGTTCCTTTCTCATATTAATTCATAAATTTAATCAGATAACCGCCTTGCTCCGGAAATTTCCCGTTTACTGACAGGATACCTGACTTTTACGTACAAAAAAAGAGATCCACAGAATATACAACATACATACAGCAATTACCGATATGCTGGCAAGGGGTCCAAATGTTGCGCTTACAAATCCCATGACCAAAGGTATTACAGCGCCGCCTGAAACAGCCATAATAAGCAAACCTGAAATTTCATTGGCACGTTCCGGCATGCTGTCCAATGTAAGTGAAAAAATTATCGGAAACATATTACCTGTCCCTAAACCGGTAACGAATATGGCTATAAATGCCATTGTATTCTCAGGAGCAACGAAAATACCGGATACCCCGATAAGTGACAAAAGAGTAATTAACAAAAGGAGAACGCGTGGTTTTATCCAGTTTAAGATGATCGCTCCCAAAAAACGCGCTACTGTTTCGCCGGCAAAAAACAGGCTGATCCCGATTGCAGCTTGTTCAAGTGTTAATCCGTATTTGGCAGTAAGAATATTGGTAATATTTGTATTGATAGCAACCTCAGAGCCAACAATCAGGAAGATCGATAAAGCCATAAACGCAATAAAACGGTTCTTAAGCAGACCAAAACAGGAAGCGAAAGATGCAGGCTTACGGTCAGGTTTTGATTCCGTGATTGGTGTCATTGAAAGCCAAAATGCGGAAAGTAAGGACGTAATGCCATAAACAGCAAATACCAATTTCCAATCGCCGAAACTTTTCGCCAGGAATGTGGCAATAAGAGGTCCCGAAAATGAAATCATTGCTTTTATGAACTGAGATGTACTCATGTTGCTGGCCAGTTTCTCAGGCGGAGTAACATCCTGTAATAACGGGTTTGCAGAAACCTGAATAACTGTATTCCCGATACCAAGAAGGATAAAGGAAGCAAACATCATCGTAAAGGAGTAATGGATAAATGGCAATCCAAGGCCTATGGCCTGTATAACCATTCCTGCATTCAGCATATTCCGTTTACCGATCTTGTCTTGTAAAATACCGGCAGGAACTGAAAGTACAAAGAACCAAAGCAAAACCATCATCGGCAAGAACTGAACAATAAAATTTGACAGTTCAAAGTCTTGCTTGACATACCCGGTAGCGACCCCAATAATGTCAACAAATCCCATTACAATGAAGGACATAAAAACAGGTAGTGTCTTTTTTAGTCCGATTTTTGAATGTTTCACGTGATCTTTTTTAGTTATGATTATTAAACGATCCTGTAATTAATAAATAAGCGCTGATTAATTTACTCCTCGAGAAGGTCAACTTCCTTTATTTCCCCCGATTTTTTTGCAATCCGGAGCGATCTAATCTCAAAAGGACTAAACTTTCCCTTCCATTTCCGGCCTGCAAAACCCAGATCCAGCGTCGCTAATGCAGACTTTCCCGCCGCTTCGACACACCGAATAATCACATCATTGCCCTCTTCCGATTGCTTAACTGCCGATACAATCACACTCGGTGTATCAACCGAAAGGAAAGAACCTGATTTTGGCAGTGATCCCCCATGTAGTCCCTGATAAATGACTACCGGTTGAGCACTGAATTCCTCCGCAAGGCGCGGTATATTGTTTTCTTCCCAGGTTCCCAAATGGGGAACCAGCATCATCCGGAAGGTCTGAATACCCTGATCCATCCAAAGGTGTTCTGCATTCATGTCGAGAACCTTTGGGTTGTGATGCGCATAAACGGCAGAGCGGACAACAGAGATCCGCAGATCACCCTCCCTGATGTCATACCCGTATTTGGCATCATTGATTACCGTCAGTCCGCAGGTGATTCCTTCCCGTTTGCCGGTCACGTCGATCCACCTTTGTCCGGGATCCTCATTTCCATTGGCTTCACGTACAATATGTCCATAAGGCGTTTCGTAGGTCGCGACAGGCGCTTCCATGTCGACAGGGAAAGAAAATTTAAGCATCTTGAGGTGTTCGTGCCAATCGAGCGTGACTTTTGCTTCGGGATTGCGTGATCCCGAATAAAGCATCCAGTCAATCGTCAGTGTAGATGAACCATAATAAGAGATTGCACGGATGGCAGCCCTGAGGGGTCCGTTTTCCAGGATTTTAAACTCCGCATTTCCAAATGCTCCAATCTCTTTATTGAAAGTTTTAATATCATGGCTCCAGGTGTCGCTCGGATCATCAATCACAACAGCCCTGCACCCGCCGTTCTCTCCTAAAAACACTTCTCTGTTGCTTTGTTTGTCAAAGATCCCGGGTGAACCATTTTTGAAAAAATGAATACGTACAAATTCATTTTCCAGAATATTATTTTCTGCATGAACCGTAACTTCCCGTTTCGGCATTTCGCCATCCCTCAATCTCAACTGGCGGTATCCCATGGGAGGAACCGGAGCATGGACAACAAGTTTCCGGCGGCTGCCTGTTTCTGTTGAACCCCCGGTCCATTGATGAAGCAACGGATTCCCGTTTTCATCTTCAACCCGGGAAGACTGATGCATCGTGCCCCAGTTAAAGTCATATTCGATGGTTCCGGTAACTTCCCATGCATGCGGATTAAAAACGACGAGATATTGTGAATCCGGATCTTCAGCGGCGACCTGCCATTCCAGCTTCTGGGCCGCCATATAAGTAGCCTGACGAGCTGTATCGATCGCAAACCCGTATCCTTCCCGGGCGGCTTGAGAATGTTCAAATAACGAAGTTCCCGCCAGACTGTCATGAAACTGCAGGAACAAAACCCTTTGCCATGCTTTTGTCAGTTCAGCCTTAGGATAATCAGCTCCCCATACCATTGAACCGACAGCAGTGATTTTTTCTGCGATGATCAACGCTGTTTCTGAATGCCGGTTACCTTTTTTTATTTCCGATTCGGCCGTATAACACCCTACTGCATGGTGCTGAAGATCATCCTTCACCACCGGCAGATTCAGACTTTTATCGGCCATAATTTCTTTGAAATACTTTTCAGGCGTACTGTAAAAAACAGCCGGAGCTCCTTTCTCAGCTTTTAACTCTTCAATGGAATGAATGTTTTCTTTTGTGGCACCACCGCCATGATCTCCTGCACCAAAATAATACATAAAGCTTTTCACAGGTTGATCCTGTATCTGGCTGAGCATCCTTTCCATGCGTAATTTGACCGCTCTGCTTTCGTTATAGCTTTCCCTGATCCGGTAGGTTAAAACCTTGGTCCCGTCAGCTCCCTCCCACCAGAAAAGATCGGCAGGCAAAGCCTTTTCATGAGGACCCGGACGCATAAAGATGTATTGATTCATCCCTTGTTGATGAATAATCTGGGGCAATGTACCGGTATGTCCAAATGAGTCGGGATTGAAGGCGATCGTGGCCTTGCGTCCAAAAAGGCTTTGCAGCGCCCGTTGTCCATACAGCCCCTGCCGAACCATCGCTTCACCGCCGGGAATATTCATATCAGGCTCTACCCACCATCCGCCAATGATATTCCAGCGGCCCTCTTCAATCCGTTTGCGGATCTCTCCGATCATCTTCGGATCATTTTGGGCCACCCACTGATAAAACTGAGCCGAGCTGGCAATAAAACAGAAATCAGGCGTTTCATTCATCCGATCGAGGGCTGACTGAAAAGTGCTGTGAACAACCGAAATTCCTTCGGTCCACGGCCATAGCCATACCGGATCAATATGAGCATGACCGATCATATGAAACTTGAATTTTGATGCATCTGCAGGCCAGTATGTCATCTGCTGCAAATTGTCTGCGAGAAGGCTTGTTGCCGGTCCCAGGGCAAGCAATACGCTACCGCCGGCAGTACGGTGAATGAATGTCCTTCTGGAAATCCGATTTTTTTTCATACGTTTTTTATTTTTTAATGGCCGTATGGAACTCCATGTTACTGAAAATTAGCACATTGCCATTGGCATAGTGAATCAACATGTTCGTTTCATTTTAGCAGGTTTAATTAGGTTAGTCTGATCAAAAAAAATGACTCTCTGTCACTTGACAAAGGGTATGATAAACAGGCAGGTGCAATTCCTGAACGTGTGCGGTGCTTTTCCCCGGAACATTGATCAGGATGTCGCATAAAGATGCCAGTTTTCCGCCTGACTCACCGGTTAATCCAATAGTGGTCAGCTTTTTTGCTTTGGCTGTGATCACGGCATCGATCACATTCCGGGAGTTGCCGGAAGTGGTAATGGCGATCAGCACATCGCCTTCATTTCCGTAGCCCACGACCTGCTGGGCAAAGATGAGGTCGGCACCATTATCGTTTGACACCGCCGTAATAAGCGCCACGTGCGCCGTAAGCGAAATAGCGGGCAGTGCCTGCTGAAGCTTTCCTGCCAGATAAGCTCCGCGCTCACCGTCTATCTCTGTTAACCGATCATTCAGACCCTTTTCAATGGGACGCATACGTTCAAAACCTTTCATTAATTCACCGACGATGTGATCGGAATCGGAACAGCTTCCGCCATTGCCGCATACCAGGACTTTATTTCCCTGCCGGTAACAATTAATCAGGCTTTCAGCGGCCCGAACGATCCGCTCCCTCATCGGTAAAAGCTGAGGGTATCTTTGCGTCAATTCATCTATTCTGTTTTGCATACGTCTAATTTAAAGTCCCTGATATACCGCCACGCACAGTGCCGCATAGTCACCAATCGAATCTCCCAGCTCCGCGGGCTTTATCCGACAAACTTCAAGCGATGAGGGTATTGCCTCCCGCTGCAGAACTTTATCAATCAGTGGCTTGAAAAGATTTTCATTTCGTGCATAAATACTGCCGATGACAATACACTCCGGATTGAGTACATCAATAAGTATGGAAAGTCCAAGTCCCAGGTAACCTGCCGAAATACCTATAATCTCATTCGCAACAGGATCTCCGTCCTGAGCAGCAAGAGCAACCACTTTGGCATCAATTTCAGGAATCATCTCCGATGAAGTACAAAACCCAACCTGCTGTTTGTTCTTTAATTTCTCTGACACGACCGATTTAGCCAGTTGGGCAATTCCCCCGCCGCTGCAAAAGCCCTCAAATGAACCGGCTTTCCCAAAACCCACCGGACCATCAGGCGCCAGGCGAATGTGACCCACTTCACCTCCAAGGTCGTTGGTCCCGCTGTAAAGTTTACCATCCAGGATCAAACCGGCTCCCATACCCGTTCCAAAAGTCAGAAAGATCATGTTCCGTGTTCCTTTCCCCGCGCCCATCATCCATTCAGCCAGGGCACAAGCGTTGGCATCATTTTGCAAAGCAGTCGGAACGCCATACCGCGTACTGAATAGCTCAACGATCGGAACCTGATCCCAACCCGGCAGATTGGGCGGCGAATAAATCATTCCCGTTCTTGAATCCAACGGCCCTCCGCAACTGATCCCGATCCTTTTCAGACTTTCCGCAGGATATTCCTTCAGAATGGAATCAATATGCTTCTGAAATTCATCGATAATCGCGTGGTAACCACGTTCAACCTTCGTCTCAAAAAAAACTTTCCTCTTAATGGAAAAGGAAGAATCTCCCAATACCACCGCACATTTAGTCCCGCCAATGTCGATACCTAAAAAGAGATCCTCTGAAATTTCGTTCATATACTTAAATTTAACTAAATCGATTTAGCAAAGATAAAAAATAATCAGGAACCACACGATTTCCGAACAATAAATCCAGTCTTCAATACTATTTTTTGACGCTTTCGAAGGGTTTCAGGATGAGCGATCTCATCAAGAAGGATCCGCACAGCCTTTGTTCCGATTTCTTTGAGCGGCTGAGCGACAACCGAGACAGGGCTGACGCAGATCTTATAGGCGTCAGCATTATCAAAACTGACAACAGCGATCTCATCAGGTATTTTCAGACCAATCTCCGTAACGCATTCAATTCCCATAATCCCGATCTTACTGGTTGAAAAAAGGATCGCGTCTACCTTTAAATTGTCCCTGTCGCCCGCCAATTCCCTGATAGCCGTACTCACATCCTTGTTATCGTGAGAAAAAGGCAAAACCTTGATCAGATTTTCATCAACTTCGATTGAACGATCGGCCAGGGCCTGCTTATAGCCTTCGGTGCGTTCTCTCATATTGACCAGCTCGAGGTTTACCGTGATATTGGCGATTTTTTTTCTTCCCAGTTTAAGCAGGTGATTGGTTGCCTGATAAGCGGCTTCAAAATTATCAACAACAATGCAATTACTTTCAATCCCGGGGAAATAGCGGTCGATCAATACATACGGAATATTTCCCTTCGAAAGCGACCGGATCTGCTCTTCGCTGTGTATGGGCGGGGATATGATATAGCCGTCGACCTGACTTTGCTGCAGCATGGCTATTTGCTGTTCTGATTTTTCCGGATTTTCGTCCGAACTGCAAAAAATCACATGATACCCGTACCGGGCAGCTTCCTGCTCAATTTCACGTCCCAGCTTTCCGAAGAACGGATTAGCAATATCGGCAATGATCAGCCCAATAGTCTTTGTTTTTCCCGTACGCAAACCCTGAGCAAGACGGTTAGGCTGGTAGTTCAATTCTTTGGCGGAATCCAATACCTTCCTGCAAATTTCTTCGCTGATCCGGAATTCCTTTCCTCTCCCGTTCAGCACAAAGGAAACCAGTGTTTTAGAAACACCTACCTGTTTTGCAATATCATTCAATGAAGTTCGCTTCATAAAGTATCAAGACACAAGTCTCTGGATTAAAAAGAGGATCAAATTTAATCATTCGTTTTCAATGAAAAAGGTCCGCGTCCAACGTTATTTATGTTTTT
>JBDKTZ010000371.1:0-1638 GCA_039679975.1 Prolixibacteraceae bacterium | reverse complement strand
GGACTGATCACGGAAGATGATCTGCGGGATATGCCGAAGTTGCCCGAGGGAAAAGTTGAATACGATCTGGTTCAGCGCGGAAAAACGGCCCTGTTAAAGAAGGCGCATCGCGTTTTTTCTGAACGATTTGACCGATGGACGGATCCGTACAAGGTATTTTTAAATGAACATAGCTGGTGGTTGAACGATTTTTGTCTTTTCAAGGCCCTTAAAAATGAGGACGAAGACCTTTGCTGGAATCAATGGGAAGATCAGCTTAAGAATCGTGAATCTCAGGCTCTTGGGGTCGCCTTTCAAAAATACAGTGATGAAATGGAATTCCAGCGTTTTATCCAGTTTGTCTTTTTCAGGCAATGGGTTCAACTGAAAAGTTATGCAAATAAAAAAGGGATAAAGATCCTGGGTGACTTGCCATTATACATCGCGATGGATAGTTCGGATGTTTGGGCAAATCCGGATCTGTTTATGCTCGATGACAGGGGACAAATGCAATTTTCGGCGGGTGTGCCTCCCGATCTTTTTAGCGCTACCGGGCAACTCTGGGGATGTCCGGTTTACGACTGGAATCGGCTGGCGGAGCGTAACTATGACTGGTGGATTGCCCGGTTCCATTTTAATCTGCATCTGTTTGACATGGTCCGCATTGACCATTTCCGGGGATTGGAGTCGTTCTGGTCAATTCCTGCCGGAGAGAAAACTGCGGTTAAAGGGACGTGGATACCCGCGCGCGGGGCTGAATTACTGGGCATGTTGAAAAAACAGATAGGAGAATTGCCTCTTATTGCTGAGGATCTTGGGGTGATCACGCCTGAAGTCGAAAAACTCAGGGATGACTTCGGCTTGCCCGGAATGAAAGTTCTTCAGTTTGCCTATGGAACTGATGAGACGAACACTTACCTGCCTCATAACTACAATCCCTGTTTTGCGGTCTACACGGGAACTCATGACAATGATACCACGATTGGCTGGTTAAAAAGCATTACAAAAAAAGAAAGAAAAAACCTGGCAAAGTATTTTCATGCAGACCGGAGGCATATGCATCTTTGTTTAATCGAGGCCGCCTGGGCTTCTGTTGCCAAACTTGCCATTATACCCATGCAGGACCTGCTGGAATTAGATAATCAGGGGCGCATGAATACTCCCGGAACAATTGGAGGTAACTGGGAGTGGCTTTTTGACTGGCATATGCTGAAGCGCCGGCAAAGGAACTTTCTGAAACAGATCACAAAAAAGTATAATAGGGAAACGGAGAAGAAATAGGGCACAGAGCATGGAGGAGAGCGGAAACCGGAAGAGGGTTGCAAGGTTAAGGGTAACAGGGTAACAAGGTTGCATAGAGCATGGAGCATAGAACTCGAGTTTTACGACTTACTACTAACAGCTAATAACTCATCGCTTTTTGCCTAAATAAAATCTTGCAGCGCTTCCATGAAGCGGACAGGTTGTTCGGCGTGAAGCCAGTGACCAGCGTTTGGGATAATTTTAAGCAGAGCTTCCGGAGATATTTTTCGGATCAGGCCGAAGTCTTCTTCCCGGATGTATTCCGATTGCTCTCCTTTGATAAATAATACAGGATACTTCATGATCGGGATCCGGTCGCTGAAATAACGTTCGTCAACTCCGCTGATAATTTCATCC
>JBDKTZ010000331.1:0-8342 GCA_039679975.1 Prolixibacteraceae bacterium | reverse complement strand
CTGGAAATCAACAAAAAGCTTTGGGATATCGAAGATAAAATCCGGGAATGTGAAAGGAAAAAAGATTTCGGCCAAAAATTTATAGAACTGGCACGATCGGTTTATTTTACAAATGACAAACGTTCGGAAGTCAAACGCAGGATTAATGAGGTGACGAATTCTGATCTTAAGGAAGAAAAATCGTACGAAAATTATTACGAATGAAGAAACTGCTGGTTTTCCGGTATTCAGCAATGGGAGATGTCGCTATTCTTCTCCCTGTTTTAAAAGGCTTATTGAAATGCAACCCCAATATTGAAGTGTATTTAATAACACGAACTCAATTCTTCCCTTTTTTCCAGGGAATTGACCGATTGTACCCGATTGAAACTGACCCTGATTCCCGACATAAGGGAGTTCTTGGATTATTCCGGCTTTTTCATGAACTCAGAAGAACCATAAAACCAGACTACGTTTTCGATCTTCATAAAGTGATTCGGACCTACGCGTTGGACATAATGTTCCGGATATCGGGCTATAAAGTAATCCGGTTTAAAAAGGGAAGACAGGAAAAGAAAAAAATGATCAGGACAAAAGTACTGTATCAACTTCCTCTAACTGCGGAACGCTACGCTTCCGCCTTTGAAGAGAGGGGATTTCCCCTAACTCTGCCTGCGCCTCCGGTATTTGAGTTGCGGCGATTACCCCCAAATTTTGAAAATTTATCTGCCGGAACAGACCTGTTGATTGGAATTGCTCCCTTCTCCCAGCACCCTCAAAAAGTATGGGGAATGGAAAAAACAGAAGATTTAATTCGCTTAATCGATAAGAAATACAAGGCAAAAATTCTTCTGTTCGGAGGTGGAACACAGGAAAAAACCAATCTGGAAAAGATCGCCTCCAAACATGAGAACTGTATCGTCTCTGCGCACTATTTTGGTCTGGCGGAAGAAATCGCAGTTTTACCAAGACTGGCGGTAATGATCAGCATGGATTCCGCAAATATGCATCTGACCGCACTTGCCGGAGTTCCAACTGTGTCTGTCTGGGGTGCGACCCATCCTTTCCTTGGCTTTGCTCCTTACTTTCAGCCTAAGGAAAATATGATCCAGTATGAAGGATCTGATTTACCCTGCCGCCCTTGCTCGGTATACGGAAAAAAGAAATGCATTCATCCAAGCGTTAAATGTATGGATTTTATCTCCGCCGATGCTGTTTTTCTTCGCGTCAGTCAAATTCTTGGTGAAAATAGAACCCATTAAAAAAAAAATTAACGGACAGGAATCCCTCCTGACTTAGAATAACTAATATTTTCATCAGATTGTCTTACGTTTGAATCTATACTCTAATTGAAGATGAATAATGATTGAATTGTCTGTCGTAATTGTCAATTATCGGGGATGGAAACATCTGGGATTCTGTCTGGATGCTTTGCTGTCATTTGGGGCCAACCGGTTCCATTTTGAAGTTATTGTAGTTGATAATTGTTCAAACGACGGACAATTAGAGAATTTCCGGGGAAAATACACAGGTTTCCTATTTCTGGAAAACAGCGGCAACAATGGCTTTTCGAATGCCTGTAATTTAGGCGCAGCAACCTCAAAAGGGGAATGGCTGCTATTCTTGAATCCCGACATTATAGCGACAGAAGCAGCTATATTTTACTTGTTGCAAACCATGCGCAACAGACCCGGTATCGCAATCCTGTCCTGCAGACAAAAAAACAGTAATGGCCGTGAAGAACGTCCTTATGGTTTGTTTCCCTCCTTGTTTACTCTTAACGGAACAACGCGCGCAATTTACCGAAAAATTAAAAGAAAAGAGTTTGCAAATCGCTTTTCTTCTCAAAAAGAGCTGATTTACCCGGACTGGGTTTCCGGATCAGTTATCATGATATCCAAACAACGTTTTGAACAACTCGGAGGGTGGAACGAAAACTACTGGCTTTATTATGAAGATGTCGATTTATGCAGAAGAGCGGTTATAAACGGAGGAAAAGTGGCGCTGAATAATCGGGTAACGATCATTCATAATCATGGCGGAGCAACAAGAATCAGCCCTCGTACAGCCGCTTTAACAAAGGCCGAAGTAATTATTTCAAAACATGTGTACCTATCACAACACTTCAATAGGACTCATGCCGCTCTTTTACATTTGTTTGTTATCATAAATACGTTGACAATCGGGACTGTTACTGCTTTTCCCGGACTTTTCCTGTTCTTTATTACGCGTTTGAACATTGCAACCCGGGTTTATTTTCGTTTAATAGCGTATTACCTAATGGTCCCTGTTAACGCTTCCTGGCTCAGCCCCCGGTCAATCACAATGAAAGAAAAAAAAAGCCATTAGCTATTATACTTACAAGCTTTGTTTCTTATCTGCACCATGAACTGGTAACTGCCGTATTTTTATAATACAGATCTTCCGCCTGCAGATCATTGGGGTTCTCATACCACGGCAAGTGCCTCGCCATATATTTGCCGTTCGTCCTTATTGTTTTTCCCCATTGTTGTTTGACCGAAAAAGGCCTGTACAGAGCAAAGGTTGTGTCTATGTCGGCCCTGAATAAATTAGCTGAGAGAGGGTTATTCCAGAACTTGCTTTCCCATTCCACCACCTTCGCTTTTAAAGGATAAAAATCAGGGATATCATTTATCCGCAAGCCAAAACCTACTTTATTTATTTCTCGGTGTTCGTTTAAAACCTCCAGAAAAAACTTGACCGCATCGAGAGGACACTCCTCAACGGGAAGCACATCGGGATCGGTGTAAATATAGGGTAGGCCTTTAAACCATAAATGAATGGACGAATCCCAAAGGGCTTTGTATCCCAAATTGGCATTCAGCCTGATCACTGTATGTTTCGTATGGTTGTAATACTTTAAAAGATCCGGATAATCTGAATTATTATCAATGATGTAAATATTACGCATTCCTGCTCGTTCCAGCCAATCTATTAATCCCGACAGGTAACGGAGACGATTGTAATTGTTTATTATTACCGGAACATCGCGATAATCCATATCATCAGCGCTAAGGTGGGTCAGCATTCTTCTTTTTGCAAAAGGCGTCTGAAAAAACTGAATTACCTTACAGCAAATCCGCGCGGCTTTCCGGTTGCGACTTAAAGGAACAGTATAATTGATTATCATATTTTTTTTGCCGAAGATAATCGAAAATCACTCTTATCTCCAAACAAACGATGTACTTGTTATTCCGGTTTGCGAATAGTGAAACCTTTTACCTTTACCCAATGTAACTCCTATCCTTGGACGCCCAAAGCAACCGATCGTCCTCCTGCTTCGTCATCCTGACCGTGTATTACAAAGGATTTCTGCAGGAAGACAGAGCAGTATCAGAGATAAATCCTATCTTTAACTCCTGAATATTGGCCAGAAATAATAACAAAAATATGCCTGATTTACTAGTCGCAACACCTGTTAAAGATTCGATAGAAACAACCCTTCAAACCATCCGATCTGTTCATGAAGCCGGCGGCGATCACCGGTATATTGTGTTTAATGATTTCAGCACTCCTGAAAACAGGAGTATACTCGAAAAAAAACAAGCTGAATTTAGTTTTGAACTAATCAATCTGGAAGACCTGACCAATACCCTCTCACCCAATTATCATATTACGCTGCAAAAGTCCCAGGAAATTGCATTGAGCATGAACGTCCCGCTGGTGCTGATCGAATCGGACGTGGTTATAAAAAAAGACACATTAACGAAAATGCTTGAATTTAGCCGGGAAAGGACCAATTGCGGAATGCTTGGAGCAGTAACAACCGATGAGCAAGGCAGGATCAACTTCCCGTACCTCAAATTTAAACGTGTGAAAGAAGCCATTTCCGACACCTCTCATAGTCTGAGCTTTTGTTGTACCCTGATCTCCACTGATTTTCTGAAAAGCTTTTCATTTTATGATCTTTCGATTGAAAAAGACTGGTATGATATATTTATCTCCCGAAAATCAAGAAGCCTGGGATTTCATAATTACCTGGTCACTACACTGCGTGTCATCCATAAACCACACAGCAGCCGACCCTGGAAGCTTCTAAAATATAATAACCCAATTAAATATTATTTCAATAAGTTTGTAAAAGGAAAAGACCGTATCTAAGCCAATGACATTCAGTAAAAAATACAGGAGGTTAAAAAACGTCGGACACCTGGTATTCTGGTTGTCAAGTCTTGTCTTTGCCTTGATTGTATTTTACGAAGTTTCCGATTACAAACTTGGCCTTGGTCCGGAAATCATTATCCGGGCAATCATTATCAACGCTGGATTCGCCTTTGCAGTTTATACCAATTTTTACCTGCTTATCCCCTATTTTCTCAAAAAGAAAAATTATATTTTCTATATTTTCTGGCTCGTTATTGCTCTTGCGTTTTCTTCCCTGCTCATCATTACACTTTGCTTTATCGTGCAACAAAAGGCCTTCACCAAAGATCTATTTTCAACCCATTTCTTTACTTCAGCGGTATACGTAGCAGTGACTTCCCTGGCCAAGTTTTTGACCGACTGGATTGAATTACAGGATATTTCATTGCGCTACAATAAAGTGGAACGGGAAAAGCTGGAAGCAGAACTGAACACATTAAAAGCACAGATAAATCCGCATTTTCTCTTTAATAGCTTAAACAATATTTATTCACTGAGTCTGGTCAATTCAAAAAAAACACCTCAGCTCATCCTAAAGCTGTCTGACCTGATGAGACATGTTCTCTATGAGTCGAGGAAGAATTTCGTGCCCTTGAATAAAGAAATCGAATTTGCACGCAATTTCATCGATTTGCAGCGTATCCGGCTAAACGAAAAAGTGGATGTACAGGTTATGGTTGAAGGTCATGCAGGAGACAAACTCATTATCCCGCTCATCTTTGAACCTTTTATTGATAATGCCTTTAAACATGGCCCCCGCTCTTGTTCTGAAGAGGAATTCATTCACATATCGATTAATACCCAGGGAGAATGGTTGTTTTTTGAAGCGAGGAACACGTGTTGCGAAGAAAACGTGGCAAGAAAAGACAACGCTCACGGAATTGGTCTGAACAATGTCAGACAAAGGTTAGCGTACCTGTATAAAAAGGAAGATTATGATTTAAATATCACGGAAAAAGAGAATATCTTTATGGTGCGTTTGAAATTAAGACTGAAGCAAGCCTAAAATGATAAAAGCAATTGTCGTGGACGATGAACCACTTGCCCGGCAGGTTATTACACAATACGCCATGGAAGTGCCGGAACTGGAAATAATTGGTTGTTGCAATAATGCACTCGAAGCCAATCGCATGCTCAAAGAAGGAAAAGTCGACCTCATGTTCCTCGACGTAAACATGCCGTTACTTTCAGGACTTGACTTTTTGAAGAACCTGCAACATCCGCCGCTGGTCGTGTTGACCACTGCATACAGTGATTATGCGCTGGAAGGGTATGAACTGAATATTCTGGATTATCTGAAAAAACCATTCAGCTTTGACCGGTTTTTCAAAGCCATTCAAAAAGCAGAAGAGCAACTGGATTTGATTGGACAGAAAGCGGAGCCCCGGAAGAACGCCAATTATATCTTTATTAAAGCCAATAAAAAAACCGTCAGGGTTGAAATTGAAGAAATCTGGTTCATTGAAGGACTGGGCGATTACATTAAAATCCATCTGAAAGACACCCATTTTGTGACCAATCTATCGATGAAAAAAATGGAAGAACTGTTACCCGGCGACGAATTTTTCCGCATTCACAAGTCTTTCATCATCAAACTCGACCGGATTCAGTCAATTGAAGGAAATTTGGTGGAAATCGGAAAGCACAGGCTTCCCGTCGGAAGCAATTACCGACAGGCATTTAACGAACTGATCGACAAACGATTCGTAAAATAGCATAGGGCATGGGGCGTAGTGCAAAGCGGGAAAACGGAGACAGGATGCCGGAAACCACTTGCTACTTACGACTTGCTACTTACGACTTACGACTATATCTTAAATCCTTGCTTGCGTATGGCCCCGAGCAGCTTTTCGGAAAAATGAATGCTGTCTTTTTTTGAATACCTGACATCGGTAAATACCTGTGCCAGGTTCTCCTTTTTGTTTTCTATAACAAAACGCCTTGAACTTTCCAGCTCCTCCTGGTTCCGGTATAGTTCATCAATGCGTTCTTTCGTATAGTCTTTATAGGATTCATAATGGATCACTGCATTTGCCGGCAGGCGTTCGGCCAGTGGCGACTCCGCTGCGGGATAACCCATGGTGATGGCCGTAACTGGCAGCACACCCACGGGCAGATTCAAAACATCCGAGATTTCAGGAGCATGATAAAGCGTGGTTCCCATGTAACAAATCCCCAGACCCTGTGATTCTGCTGCCACACAAATATTCTGTGCGAAAAGCATTGCATCGATAATGGCGTTGACCATCCACAAAAAATGATCATACGATGCATCCGCATTCCTGTATTCACACCACTTGGTAAAGCGATTCACATCGGCGCAAACAGTTAACAAGACCGGCGCCTGGATTACAGCGCTCTGGTTAAAATGAAGTGGGGCAAGTTTTGACTTGTTCTCCGGCTCACGGGTAACTATCACGCTATACAATTGCATGTTTCCTGTTGTTGAGGCGCGCGTTCCTGCTTCTATAATTCTGTTCAGCAAATCATTTCCGATCTCATCTTTTTTGTATTGGCGAACAGACCGGTGTTGAAATAGAAAATCCATACGAGATTAATTTTATTCCTGGCAATTTGATGCATACAAAGTTAAATTTTTGGAGCAATCAACATTAATTAAATTTTAAGCTCTTGGGAAAATAGCCAAAAGGAAAACAAAAAATTTGATGGTTTTGAATATAGTTCGTTATTTTGTGTGGCTTGAAAAAGGGCTGATTAAATTCTAAATTTCATTTGGTTAATTATTAAACTTTCAATTATGTCACAAATTAAAATCGGTATCAACGGATTTGGCCGCATCGGACGCTTCGTCTTCCGCCAGGCTATTGCAAAAGGTACAATTCAGGTAGTTGCCATCAATGACCTGATCGATGTTGACTACATGGCTTACATGTTAAAATACGATTCAACACACGGAAAATTTAAAGGTGAAGTGAGTGTAAAAGACGGCCAGTTAGTTGTTAACGGTCAGGTGATCCGTGTTACTGCCGAAAAGAACCCTGCCGACATCAAATGGGGGGCTGTTGGTGCTGACTATGTTGTCGAATCAACCGGATTATTCCTTTCAAAAGATAAAGCACAGGGTCATCTGGACGCAGGAGCTAAAAAAGTGATCATGTCTGCTCCTTCAAAAGACGATACCCCTATGTTTGTTATGGGTGTGAACCATACTTCTTATACAAAAGACATGAATTTCGTTTCAAACGCTTCATGCACAACAAACTGCCTGGCTCCTATTGCAAAAGTATTGAATGACAAGTTTGGTATTTTAGAAGGTTTAATGACTACCGTTCACGCGACAACAGCTACTCAAAAAACTGTTGACGGTCCTTCTATGAAAGACTGGAGAGGTGGCCGCGGCGCCGCCCAAAACATTATTCCGTCTTCGACAGGCGCGGCCAAAGCTGTAGGAAAAGTAATTCCGTCACTGAACGGCAAACTCACCGGCATGGCTTTCCGTGTACCTACTCCTGACGTATCGGTAGTTGATCTGACAGCCCGTTTGGCTACAGGAACGACTTACCAAGAGATCTGCGCTGCGATGAAAGAAGCTTCTGAAGGTGAACTGAAAGGAATTCTCGGGTATACCGAAGACGAAGTTGTTTCTAACGATTTCGTAGGTGACACCCGCACATCAATTTTTGATGCAAAAGCCGGCATTCAATTGTCTCCTACTTTCGTAAAAGTTGTTTCATGGTATGACAATGAAATCGGTTACTCAACAAAAGTTGTTGAACTGATCGAATACATGGACACAGTAAAATAATATAAGAAATACTCCATGACACAAAAAGGCTGCCCCAAAAGGCAGTCTTTTTCATTTATTCATAGCGCAAACTTTCGATGGGATCAAATCCCGCAGCTTTTTGCGCCGGATAATATCCTGAAACTACTCCTACTCCGAAGCACAAAACTACACCAACAATAATCCAAAGCCAGGGAATAAAAAAAGTACTTCCTATAAGAACGGAAACTATATTGCCAATCAGTATCCCCAGTATAATTCCAAGTAAACCACCTAATTGTCCGATAATCACCGCCTCAATTAAAAACTGCTGCCGGATTAGCCCCGCGCTCGCCCCGATGGCCTTTCTAACACCGATCTCAAGGGTTCGCTCAGTCACGCTTACCAGCATAATATTCATTAGTCCCACGGCTGCCCCGAACAAAGTAATAATACCAATCAGCGTAGCCACAAG
>JBDKTZ010000235.1:0-5930 GCA_039679975.1 Prolixibacteraceae bacterium | reverse complement strand
AAAAACCTCTTTGCCATTAATGAAACAGGTAACCTTATTCCCGCTTGTTCTCAGCGTGAAAACCTTGCCCCCCCAGGTTTGCTGATATTCATAATCGTTTGGCGTGTTCAGGCACGACCACCAGATCTTGTCCTGCGTCAGATGTACGCCATGAAGCCGTGAAATAAACTCAAGTGATGTCAGAATACTTGGCCCGTAACCATCTAGATTTTTAGTGATGGCTGCAGTAAAGGGATCGAACTGCTGCGTGAATTTAAGCGAATCACTTACTGATTTCAGAAACTTTTGGGCAATCATCGTCAGTTCGGCATAATGTCCATAATTCTCCAGCGCCTGAATCGATCGCTGGAAAGTAAGGCCTTCGGGCTGGCCGCTCCAGTTGTTCCCTGAAATATTCCTGAAATACCGATCGTTTGCAGCAATTGAAGGCAGAGGCATGGCGGTCCAGAATTCGTCACGGTTCAGCAAATGGTACTTCACAAACTCGTCGGCCATTTGCTGGTCGAAACTGCCAAAATACATGCACCGAAGGTTGTTGTGGATCAAAATATCCATAACCTTGTTATCCCTATCCCGGTCATAGCAGGCATGGCGTTCAGCATCCCAAAGACAGTCCTTCAGTTTTGCCCTGACTTCACCGGCCTTTTCCTGCCAGTAGTTTTCCCTTCCATTGTTCAGTTCTTTGGAGATCCGGGCCAGTACCTCCCTTCCGGAGTATGAATAAGACATGACATCCATCGATTCCATTGGAGTGGGAAACTGGTCAATTTTGGCACTGTTGTTTTCACCGATCCCGATTGCTTTTCTTTCTTTCTCCGAAAGTTGGCGAATGGCATCTGCTGTTGGGGCGTAGTCATAAGGCCAGGCCCATTGCGCATCGTTGAAACGCGTGCAGGCATCTTCGCCGGTGTCGCAGACGCACCAGGTTTCCAGGCAGCCATTGCCATCCGAATCGCGCGTTTTCCAAAGGTATTCGTCAAACTTTGCCAGCGAAGTATATAGCTGCTCCAGATAGTTCCGGTCCTTGCCAAGCCAGAAATACATTTCAAAAGCCGGCAGCGGGAAACAGTAGCCCTGGAACCAGCCGTAATATGCAGTTATGCCGGCGTTTTGATCATGGCAGGTACCCGGCAGGCTGTTGTAGTATGCAGACGCATTTCCGCCCGTATAGCGGAGCATTCCCGGATAGCGGCCATCTTTACGCTGATAATCGATGAAAATCTGAATGTTGTTCCTCGCGACTTCCAAATCCCTTTTGGCGTACATGTACCCGCCCATGGGCTGCGTTTCAAGCCAAACATTTTTGTATTCGGCACCTTCCACCAATACCTTGTACTGACCAAAACCGGCAATGTTCCACCGGGCTTTTTTTTCGGCTTCATCGTAGAGGCGCTGAAGTTTCGGATCACTGGTCCGGAACGTTACGCCGGTAGCCGGAACAGCCGTTTGGGCAGACGACGGAAACGCACTCACCGACAACAGGCAAGCCATCACTCCGGCCATCAATGGTTTTATACTATTCTTCATCTTACTTCACAATTCTGATAGTTTGTTTTTCCCTGGTATTGCTCTGACTGATGGTCAGCATCAGCTTCCCGGAGTCGTACCTCCAGCCTGAATCCGGGCTGCCGTTTATCAAGACCCCGGACGGTTTCACGGGGATGTTGATTTCCAGCTCGTATGTACACGAAGCATGCATACCCTTATAGAATCCTTTCGCCGGGAAAATCGTCAGTTCTGTTTCCTTCGCAGAATCGGTGCATTCGAATCGCGTTACGGCAAATGCTCCCTTCTCATAATCATAGCTCAGTCCGTCGTCTTCATAAAGTAAATACGTACTCTTATTCTCCGGATAAACCCTCACAATCAACGTGTCGGCAGGCCGTTCTCCGATGTACTGCATTGGTTTCTGATAGGGGATAATCGCTCCGGCACGGATAAACAACGGTCCGCCGCGCCGGGGAGGGGCTTTGCAGTCTATTTTCTTTCCCCCGGAAACTTTTTCACCGGTCCAGTAGTTGGTCCAGTTCCCTTCAGGCAGGTAGATCGAATCGCTGAAAACACCTACCAGTAGGTTTTCGCCAAACATATACTGGTATATCATGTTGTCCACCTCCCGGTCGTCGGGGAAAACCAGCGGCATGGCACGCAAAATCGGCATACCGGTTTGGCTTCCTTCCAAAGCCGCCGAATAAATGTAGGGGAATAAACTGTTGCGCAACTGAGAATAGTAACTGAAAGTTTCTTTATCCTCCGGGGTCATGTACCATGGATGGAGCAAGTTATACCAGCTGTTTACCTGAATCCAGGGCAGGAAAAAGCCGAGGTGCAGTCCTGCTTTATTATCGGTTACCCCTGACAAGACATCGGCCGAAGTATTCATAAAGCCGCTCAGTCCAAGGTTTAACTGATCGAACAGGGCATCCCGCCCTCCGCCATTGTCGCCGCTGGTCGAAACACCCCAGTGCTGAGTGCCCGAATATCCGCCGCAATAATGATGAAACGAGCGGATCCCCTTATGTTCACGAAAGGTCTGTTCCATCTGCTTTTGCAGCAAAATCTGGTTCAGATTGTGCATTTCCTTATCCGTATAGCCGTTGTAATACTTCCTGTCGGGGTGTTCATCCAGGGTATGAGCGGGATCAAGTTTAAATCCGTCAACGCCCTGATCGATGAAATGGGTCAGGTGGTCGAACCAGTGTTCCTGTCCCGACTGCGGCTTCCCGCTTTTTTCCGCCAGCCAGTCCTCTTCTGCAATGCTCATATCGTGATCGATACACAGCCACAAGGCCAGCTTAAAGCCCATGCCGTGCAACTTCGAAATAAACAAATTCCGATCTTCATACTTGGGATACTGTTTCACTTTCCAGTAGGGCTCGGCCGGAAATTTGTCGAGATTCCAGTTCTTTGCAGTCGAAAAATCATACCGCTTACTCATCCACTGCGGTTCGAGCCAGAAGATGTCGCAGGGGATCTTTCTGTCTCTGAACTGCACGGCATCATTCATGATATCGAACTGATTCTCCATCATATTGCCGCCAAATGCCAGTCCGTAGCCCCACATGGGGAGCAGGTACGGTTTCCCGGTAATGGTGGTGTAATGGTTAATGATGTCGGGCATCGAGCTTCCCAGCATCACGTAAAAGTCGGCAGAGCCATCGGTATTGTAGATTAACAGGTTATCTTTCTGAAAGCGTCCGACGTCGAAATAGTTTTTAGCAGTCGTGTTGTTAAAAACTCCCCAGCCTGCTGAGCTCATCATAAAAGGCATGGGGATCTCGGTTTTCTGGTAGGTCGCCCACATCCGTAAAGCGGTTCCGCGGTGCTGAATGTTATTGCGGCTGGTGTTTCCGCCACCGTACAGGCGCTCACCTGCATTCAGCGAAAATTCAAGCACCCTGCTCCTGGTGATATCGCCCACTTCGTCGATCGCCGTGTTCTCGGCCGGTCCCTTGTCCGAACCGATAATTTCCCCACTGGCCTTTGGTTTCCCAAAATAGCTGTTGAGTGACTTGGCCAGATCTGTGCACAAACCCGATTTCAGATCCGTCACGGCAATACGGTTAATCAGCGTTTCGCCCTTTGCATTGGCCACTGAGATCCGTCCGCTATTTGTATCGACTACGAGTTGGAAGCTATTCGTTGTGATAACCTGTCTGCCTTTCTGAGACTCCAGTCTTGCTTCTGCTTTGTCCCAGTCTGCCTTCAGGATCCCGTAGCGCTCCATCAATGATCCAGAAAATTGACCATCGGCCGAAACCAGGATATGAAAAATCGCTTCAGAACACACCTGCACCCGGACAACCGACCCATTGGCAAGATCGATATCGAACTGACTATTAACAGGTTGTGCAGATGAAACAGAAAATAAAAAACAGCCAAACAGAACACTCGTAAGGCTTTTGACCAGGGATGATAAGTTAAATGTCATGGATTGATGTTTCATTGTTTCTCGGTTAACTGCCCCGGCTACTAACTTTGGGAAATCACTACCGGAGCGAGCATTCGATCTCAATAATAATAAACTGATTATCAGAGTTTGATCAGATTTGCTGAGCTGAGATTTTCAATTTTCAGTTTGTACCCGTCGGGGATTCTCACCGAATAGCCAATCTGCTTTTCAGAGCGCTTCCACGTCAGTTCAACAGCCTCATCTCCGACCGGTATGGCTCCGGAGCATTCATCCAGATCGATATCGGCAAAGCGAATGGTGACTTCCTTTTTAATGTAGTCAATTTGATGAACCCCCAGCACATCGCGGTACAAAACATGCCCGAGGTAAGAAGCAAAACCATGGTTGCAACTGGCCTGCGACCCCATATTCTCCCACAAGGTTCCGGTAATCCGCGCCATGTTGTAGAAATAATCCTGAATCTCGCCAAGTAACTGGTTTTGCAATCCGTAACCGGAAAGAATATCCAGCCGGAGGTAATTCCCGATAAATGCATTAGCCCTGTAAACTTCCGGATAGCTTAGCTGATCATTCCGGTTGGGCCCGAATTCTGTTGTTAATTTTCTCCACAGGTCAGGATAGGTTTCAGGAGTGGCAATATTGAAAAAGAAAGCGTAATACTGGCAAACTTCGGTCGTATTCTGCGTGGGCCGAAGCTTTCCGTCCTGATCGCGGATAGCATTATCCACGAAGAAAGATCCGTTGAATGACTGCTTCCGGATTACTTGCCCGATCTGGTCAGCCTTTTTCTGCCAGGCTTCATGGTGATACAACCGCGCGGCACTCGACAAAGCCGAGCTGTAGAGCATATTTGACGGGTAATTCACGTCCTGCACCAGCTCGTTGGCTTTCGACCATTCAACAAAAATCCAGCCGTCGAGCTTTTCAAGCAGCCCGTCCTGATTCTCAAACTTCTCAAAATATACCAGCAGCTTTCCGATACGCGGCTTAAGCCGGGCCACCAGAACAGGATCACCGCCGCGGCGGGCATAATCGTCAATCTGAATGATAAACCACAGGGCCCAGTTGGGAATGAATGACCCGTTGTAATGATCGGCAGGATAACACATCGGCAGCATTCCTTCGGGGAGGTGGGCAAAGTTTTCAGGAAGGGCAAAGTTTTCATAGAAATTGCGGGCAACCTGCGAACGACCGGTAAATTCCTTTTCCATGATGGCCGTAAAATAGCTGTCGCAAAGCCAGCCGGCCCGCTCGCGCGAGGGGCAGTCCATAAAAATATCCACTGTATTTTGCCTGAAGGTTTGCCTGGCTGCCTTATAGATTTCATTCAACTTTTCATTGCTGCACTGAAATGCCGCCTTCGGGTTTTCGGGATACGCATATTCACGCAGGTATACATCCTGAACCGTGCATGATCCCTTCAGCGCAATCAATTTTAAATACCTGAACGTGTATGGCTCGAATGATTCAAGCCTATAATTACCTGGTTCCAACTCATATACGACATATTTGTTTGTGCCACCCATGTGCTTTTTTGCGTTTACATCGCCGTCGGTCAGTATTTCATCAAAATAAAAATAAACAGTGGCCGGCTCTGTACAACTGATCCTCGATCCAACGAAACCGGAAAGGTTAATGCCCATATCCAGCGTACAAAACCGATTTTCACTCAGCTTAAAAGGTTCCTCCGTGAACGCTTTTGCAAGGGTGTCGTGACTTTTATTGGTAAATTCCTGAACCGTTAGCGATGGTAAAACTTCCAGCTCGTTTTCCTTGTAACCCTTAAGCTGGTCGCTGATGTTGACCAACGACCGGTCTTTCTTGTACTTATCAGGTTTCCGGAGTCCGATTACTCCGCCGGCAACAACTGAAACAGGATGGACAACTGTATAATCGGGCATTTCAACACTGCGATCCAACAATTTTACCGGAGGAAGGCTGACCAGCTTTACCGGGTCGACCGGAACTTTGGCCGACGATCTCCATTGATCGAAGCCATCTTTCAATCTGTAATATT
>JBDKTZ010000613.1:0-10162 GCA_039679975.1 Prolixibacteraceae bacterium | reverse complement strand
TCAGGTACCTGATCAGCTACCTTATTAATATTCCTCTCATTGTCTTGTTGGTAATGATTCTTCCAAAGGATTTCATCCAAATCCTGCTGGTTGACACCGGACATGATTTTCATTACCCGCTGGGGTTCGGATTTTTACTCAACACGATTGTTCTGGTGATCCAGGAAAGCGTTTTGCTGCGGTCAAAAAAGGCGCTGGTCGAACTTGAAAATGCCCGGCTGCGCGTCAGCCATGCCGAGGCGCTGAACCAGCAACTGAAACAGCAGATTCATCCGCATTTTCTGTTCAATGCACTGAATATTCTAAAGGCGCTCATCCGGAAGGACCCCGATGTGGCTGAAGACTATCTGGTTCGCCTGTCCGACTTCTTAAGGGTTTCACTTTCATCGAACATTCAGAATAAAGTAAAGCTGGAAGAAGAGCTAAAGCTTTGCACCGATTATATGGAAATGCAGCGGCTGCGGTTTGGAAAAGCGCTGGAATATACCATAGACATCCCCGAACCTATCCGGTCGTCAGGCTATGTTCCTGGTTTTTCCATCCAGCTGTTGCTTGAAAACGCCATCAAGCATAACTGGCTCACCCGGGAATCTCCGCTCAGGATTTCCGTTACCTGCCAGGATGATTTTCTGACGGTCAGCAACAACATGCAACCGAAGCAAATTACGGAGGCGTCAACCGGTCTGGGTTTGGCAAACCTGTCTGAACGGTACAGGATACTCGATGGAGAAGGAGTTCAGATATACAGTGACGAAAGAGAATTCCGGGTTCGTATTAAAATACTGGCGTCATGAGGATCGTGATTATCGAAGATGAAGAACTGACGGCCAACGATTTGTCCGAAACCATTCGGAAGGTCGAACCGAGTGCGCAGATCGCGGCGGTTCTGAAATCGGTCAGGGAAGCTGTTGAATTCTTTAGTAAAGATGAATATTCACCTGACCTTATATTCAGCGATATCCAGCTAGGCGACGGACTGAGCTTTGAGATATTTAAACGGACTGCCTGCACGGCTCCGGTCATTTTTTGCACCGCTTACGACGAATATGCGCTTGAAGCGTTTAAAACGAACAGCATCAACTACCTCTTAAAGCCATTTTCGCAGAAAACAGTATCAGATGCACTTGAAAAGTACAAGGCTTTGCAAAACAGCTTCCTGAAATCGGGATTGAATTACGAAATGATCCTCGGACTTTTCGGCAACGACAAAAACCGCAAGCCCGGATCTCTGCTGGTCTATCACAAGGATAAAATCTTTCCGGTGAAGCTGGATCAGATCGCTGTCTTCTATATTGAAAACGAAATAACCTGTATGCTTACCCTGGCTTCGACCATTCACCCCGTTAATAAAACGCTTGAAGAGCTGGAACAACTCACCACCGATCAGTTTTTCAGGGCAAACCGTCAAATCCTGATCAACCGCAAAGCCATCAGGGAAGTAAGCCAGTATTTTGGCCGTAAATTATCCGTTTCCGTGGTCATTCCATTTAATCAGAAAATCATTGTGAGCAAAGAAAAAAGCACGGACTTTCTGAAATGGCTTTCCCTCTGATTTTCATACCCTTGTTTGCTGCTCCAATCCGGTTCCGACGCTTCCCTGTATGCAGTAACTTTCTTTTGTGCCCCTGCTCCTGCAGATCAATCTGATCCGGGTATTTTTTGCTGTGAACTTTTTTCTGTTCACCTCAACCCCGATTTTGTCCGCCTCGGGAAGATTTGCCTGGGCCGGTTGCCGGAGTTTGCCAAGTTTTACCGGAAAATTCAAAAATAAAAGAAACCATGACCACAACGGATAATCTGAAACGAGCCCGGCAAACCACGGTTCATATCCAATCACCGTTTTCCGGCAAACTAAGCAAAGGTATTGTCGACATCATCCTGTTGATCTGCCTGCTCACCTGCCTCAATTCATCATCTGCATTTAAGGAGGGAATGGAACAGGTCAGAAACGAAGGCAGCTATGAATCGGTCTTTGCCTGGGGTACGCTGCACTGCCTCTCCGGGCTGGTTTTTATCTGCTTCATGGCAATCCATGTCGGACAACGCCTGAATTTTTACAAAGCGCTGATCCGGAAAAAACTGTACATGAAAAATAAACTGGCGACCTTTGTTTCAATTTCTTTTATGTTCCTGGCAATCAGCATTCTGTCGTTTCTGGCCGGATTTAATGAAAGTACTATGCATTTTCACTTGCTGTTCGCCCATCTTTTTGCCCTCACGGTCATTATTCACGCTGTTACAAGGCTGAGGCAATTCGTTTTGCTTTTCCGGGGAAACAGAAACAGTACCCATAAACGGGATAATTAATCCATACCCACATGAATAATCTTTTTTATGGTTTCCTTCGGATGTTTGTGCCGTGCAATCACAACAAAACCGTCCGCTCCCATAAATTTCACTTTCGTCACCCCGGGCGAAGCCAATACATCAGCATGAATACCCGTAATTGTAAAGCCTGCTGGAAATGTGTCTTCAGGCATGCCCTTCCGGTGTAATCGACAAAGTCGATTTTTTGGGTCACCGTCATGCCCTGATCAGAAAGCCGGAGCGTTGCACCGGATGTTTGAAATGCGCCAAAACCTGCACTTTTGGCGCTTTGAGTGCCATTTAATTTCCTTCTCATCAAATATTTCATAAAATTATTAAATTTGTTGAAAACCTAAACTTTGGATCCGCAGATAAACAAGGACGAGTTATTTATCGCTCAGAAAATGATCGAAGGAGACAGGAATGCCTTTCGGTACTTTTTTGAAAAATACTACACTGATTTGTGTAATTTCGTAAACCTTTATGTGCACGACACCGTCCTTGCCGAAGAAATCGTCGAGGACATCTTTGTTTATTTTTGGGAGAACAAAGGGCATCTTCGTCTCACCCATTCTGTCAAGTCGTATTTATTTTCGGCATCAAAATACCGGAGCCTCAATGAGATCAGGAACCAAAACACCCGGAAACGAATCCTGCAAGGCCTGAAAATAACCAACGTTGACGATCAAGCCAATCATGAAGAATTTTACCTTGATACAGAAGAATTCCGGTCTGTTTTGAACGCGGCAATCGAAGATCTTCCTCCCAAATGCAAAGAGATATTCCTTTTGTGCAAAGTCAAAAATCTGAGTCACAGAGAAATTGCCGAGAAATTAAACATCTCGGCAAAAACTGTGGAAAATCAGATCACGATCGCCTTAAAGAAACTACGGACTTCTTTGGCTCCTTACCGAAAAGAAATCTTTATACTGTTCCTGCTGCATGTTTATCTTTGAAAGCCCTCGAAATACCAACTTTTGTCATGGCGTCTAAATTTCAAGTCGCGGCCCTTAACTGTTTTCTAATCTCTTTGTAATTATTTTACAATATTTTCATAAGATACAATTAGGATTTCTATAACAGTCCGATAGCCATTTGCATTGAATCCGGATTTATTTTTGTTTAAGCCTGAAATAAAGCAGTGCCCCGGGATGAATGCAACCCTTTGATTTTTCTAAAGAAATTTTTAGGGGTAAGACAAAGATGAGGTACTTATTCAGGAATATTAACAGAGTCTATGAAAAATCAAATTCCCTGGAATATTTTGATGAAACAGCTTGGAAACAAGGATACCAAATCTGACCCTCTTTTCAATGAATGGATTCAGGAAAAGGAAAATCGTCAGTTTTGGGAAGAGTTGCAGGTCATCTACTCCGTGAACGGAAATATTCCCGAATACTATGAACCTGATCATCGAAAAGGGTGGAATAACATTGAACAGAGAATGATCAGATCAGTCCGCCACAGGGGTCGTGTGCTTTACCTGTTGCGGATCGCAGCTTCGGTATTGTTGTTCATGCTTGGTGCTACCGGTTACTGGCTGGTGGATCATCATGATCAAAAAGCTATCTATTCGGAAGTTGTTTCACCTTACGGACATAAAACGATGGTCCTGTTACCCGACAGTTCTGTTGTTTGGCTAAACGGCAGTTCCCGTGTCCGGTATAAAACCGATTTCAGCAAAGAGAGGGTTGTTGAATTGGAGGGAGAAGCATTGTTTGAGGTGCAAAAAAGGCCTGGCAACTTGTTTTCCGTCACATCAGGTTTACTCAGGCTGGAAGTGTATGGAACGAAGTTCAATTTCCGCTCCTTCTGCGGCGAAAAAGAACCCGAAATCGCGCTGATATCGGGGAGTGTCGGAATTTACAACGGAAATCATCATCTAAAAACCATGAAACCCGGCGAAGTGGTGGTTTATTCTCCGATTAAAAACAAACTTTTAACTACTGATAGTAACCTTGAACAGATCACGTCCTGGCAATCTGGCGAACTCATCATTAATAACATGCCGCTCACAGAGGTTTTCGGCTATCTGGAGAGATGGTATGGTGTGGACATTGCATTCACGGGGCGCGTGAATACCGGCCAAAAACTAAGCTTTAAGGTAAAAACGGAGAGCTTAAGGGAACTTCTATCGATTATCGACAGGATCACGCCTGTTGAGTACACTATTGACGGACAACATGTAAAAATATCCAATGCTAAAAATTAAGAAGGTTTGTCGTGGGGACAAACCTTCCTAACTTGTTTCATCGTTTAACCGCGGCGATCATAATATACAGGGCTCCAACTCCATAGTATTATGAGCCGCAAATAAAACAGTACAAACTTATGAAAAAAAAGTCAAAGTGCGGGCAGGTCTCCAAAAGATATGCTGCCTTGTTTAAAAGCTTACTGATTATGAAAGTAATTGTGATTCTTCTGTGCGCTGTCGGGTTAATGAGCAGCTATGCCGACTCCGATGCCCAGACTTCCAAGCTGAATTTTCAGATCGAAAAGGGCACCGTAAAAGATGTCCTCGAAAAAATTGAACTGCAAACGGGCCTCTCGTTCATGTACGACAACAATGTTTTCAATGTCAACCGGGCTATCTCCATATCGGTTGAAGATGAACCAATCGGAAAGGTTCTTGAGAAATTGCTGGAGGACGAAAGCCTGAAATACGAGCGGTTGAACCGTTATATTGTCATCACACCCAAAGACCCGACTATGGCGGTCCAGGCAAAAAAGGGAACCGTAACGGGAAAGGTCACCAATACATTGGGTGAATCTCTTCCTGGAGTTACTATTGTTATTAGAGGTTCCACATCAGGGACGATCACTGATCGGAACGGAAGTTATTCAATTAGTGATGTTCCTGGTAATGAAATGCTTGTTTTTTCGTTTGTCGGCATGAAAAGCAGGGAAATAGAAATTTCCGGGCGCCAGATCATCAACGTGGTGATGGAAGAGGAAACCATAGGACTGGAAGAAGTGGTCGCCATCGGGTACGGCTCATCGAAGAAAAAGGATCTGACGAGCTCAATTACCACGGTAACTGTCAAAGACTTCAATCAGGGAACTCACACCAATGTAATGCAACTACTGCAAGGGAAAGTTCCAGGATTGAATATCACAAAAGACGGAAATCCAAACGGTGCAACTTCAATAATGTTACGTGGCCCTTCAACCCTGCGTTCAGGCGCTGCCCAAGAACCTTTGTATGTCGTTGACGGAATCCCCGGCGGGATCATCAGTTCAATTGATGACATTGTTTCCATGGATGTCTTACGAGATGCCTCGGCTACAGCTATTTACGGGTCTCGTGCGGCAAATGGTGTTATCATTATCACGACAAAAAGAGGAGAAGAAAATAACTCTAAAATTTCATACAATTCGTATCTGGGTATTGAAACTATTTCGAATAAAGTAGATATGTTGTCGGCAAATGAATATCGCTCTTTCCTGTCTGAAAATAACCTGCCCCTGGACCCAATCGACGAAGACAACGCAAATACCGACTGGATGAATGAAATCACCCGTACTGGAATCTCCCACAATAACAATGTTTCAATCGGCGGCGGAACCGAGAAAACGACCTATTTCTCAAGCATCACCTACAAACAAGTGGATGGGATCATCAGGGAAACAGGCGTTAAAACACTTTCCGTAATGGCCAATGTTCAGCAAAAGGCCATAAACGATCGGCTAAAACTGGGGATTACCGTAACCAATTCAATTTCGGATTCCGATCTTTTGCCGGCTACTTACGATGATGATAACCCAACCAAATTGCTGTACAATATGATCAGTTATCTTCCTACAGTTAATATTAAGAATGTAGACGGTAGCTTTCGCGAAAATTTTCAGCATCCCGGGGCGTTCAATCCGGTTGCATTAATTGAACAAAACAAGGACAAGTCGAAAGGGAAAAGCTTTCTGGCAACAGCCCGCATCCAGTTTAATGTTTTAAAGGGTCTTGATTATGAGATAAATGCATCCTACCAAGCCGGACAATCCAATCGAAGCCGTTATTACAATAAAGAATCATCACTTGCCCAAGGATTTAACGGACTCGCTATCCGAAATTCCTATGAAACCAATAAAAAATTAGTTGAAACCTTCGCTTCCTACAATAAAACACTGAAAAGGCACGATTTTAAGTTATTAGCCGGATATTCCTGGCAGGAAGATCATAATGGTGACGGATTTCAATCTTCCAATACCAATTTTATTTCGGATGAAACAGGATATAATAATTTAGGTATGGGCAGTGGATACACCGGGATGATTCCAATGTACGGATCGACAGCCATTACCACCTTACGAATGATCTCGGGATATGCCCGGTTAAACTATTCATTCAGTGACAAATATTTACTGCAGGCCACAGTACGTCGTGACGGTTCTTCAGCTTTCGGAAAAAATAGCCAATGGGGAACATTTCCTTCCGTTTCGGTGGGATGGCGATTACTTGAAGAACCATTTTTGAAGGGGCAGACATTATTCTCTAACCTGAAATTACGTGCAGGATACGGAGTTAGCGGTAATTCGCAGGGGTTTGACCCACTGATCAGCTTGTTACGCTATGGCAAATCAGGTAAATCATATTATGATGGCTCTTATATTACAGGGATTGTGCCAATTCAAAATGAGAATCCGGACCTGAGGTGGGAACGTACCGATATGCTCAACCTTGGACTGGACTTTTCACTATTTAAAAACCGGTTAAGTGGTACATTCGAGTACTACATCAAGAATACAAAAGATCTGATCTGGACCTACACGGTTTCCGCAACACAGTTTTATGTCCCTTCATTCATTACCAATGTTGGAAAGGTTCAAAACAAAGGATTCGAAATTTCACTTAATGCCATTCCTGTAAAAACAGCAAACTTTACATGGAACACCACGTTAACGTTCTCCCATAACAAAAACAATGTGGAATCGCTTTCAAACGACAAGTTCCAGCTTGACTATATTTATATAGGTCCTGTTGGTGATTACGGACAATCAGGCATGAACAGCCAGATTATTCAGGAAGGGTATCCAATCGGACAATACTATTTGTGGAAATGGGGTGGACTTAATTCTGACGGAATTTCACAATTCTATGCCAAGAACGGCGAACTGACGATCAATCCATCAACTGACGACCGGTTTTATGCAGGTAATGCCCAACCGAAAGCAACAGGCGGATGGGCTAATACATTAAATTATCATAATTTTAGCCTCGATTTCCTTTTCAGGGGAGTCACCGGGAGCAAAATCCTGAATGTAACGATGAGCAACCTGAATTATTTGTCGGAAGCTTCTCATTTTAACATGCCCAGGATGGTTTTGGATGAGCCAATTACCGATAACCGTTCACACTATACCTCATCTCGTTATCTTGAGAAAGGTGATTATATTCGACTGGATAATGTTACTTTGGCTTATACATTTAAACTAAACAATCCACTTATCAAAAATCTGCGGATCTACTCCACCGTCAACAATGTCTTTACCATTACCGGCTACAACGGGCTGGATCCTGAAGTTTACATGGGTGGGATCACGCCCGGAACAGACGATGGTCTTTACTATCCAAAGACGCGGACGTTTATGTTTGGTCTGAACGTAGATTTTTAGTATTTAGCAACATGGGAATTGGAGCGAAGCGGAAATCCGCGAAGCGAATTCCGCACAACCATTAAAAAACAAACAAACGTATGAAAAAATTTAAAATAAAGAGCTTTGTTTATGGCATAGTTCTAACATCAATATCTTTTGCAGGATGTACAGATCTGGATGTTCCGGTTGAATCAGAAATAACTCCTTCGAATTTCCCCAAAACAGAAGAAGATTTTGTTGCGGTAGCCAGTGCTGTATATAGCAGTCTTAGCCATAAAAACCTGAATGGTGAAGCATACTGGCTGACTCAGGAGTTGACTACAGATGCAATGATCCTTACCGCAAATGGGGGCAGGTGGTATGATGCTGCCCGGTGGAAACAACTTTATCAGCACAGTTACGATAAAGATAATGCGCTCGTTGGCAAAGCATGGACCTGGGGGTTTTCAGTTGCGAGTACGTGTAACCGTGTCCTCCAGCTACTGAACGAAGCACCCGAATCGTCCGAAAAAAACAGCGCAATTGCAGAAATCAGAACTGTTCGCGCTTTTGCCTTATGGGCAATGACCGATTTGTATGGTGATATCCCTTTAGTAATAACTTTCGGGGAAACTGCCAATGGCCGAAAACCGCGTAAAGATGTCTGTTCATTTATCGAGACCGAAGTACTTGAAGCACTTCCTGATCTGAAAACTGCAGTCAGTTCTGCAACATATGGACGTCCTACCAAGTGGATGGCTTATGCTTTCCTGGCAAAATTTTACCTGAATGCGCCAATTTATACCGGCCAAAGCAGATATGATGAGGTTGTAAGCATGTGTGACAAAATAATTGAAGAAGCCAATCAGAACGGTTCATTCGCTCTTAGTTCCGACTACCTGAAAATGTTTGATATTGATAATGGCCCGCAGATAAAAGATTTCATTTTCGCCATACCCTATGACTGCAATAATATTACAGGACAGTATTTTGCTCGATGGTGGTTACATCCTTTGTTACAAAGCAAATACAGTTTGCCCTATGCCCCAAGCGGAAGTATTCGGACCATCCCCGAATTTTATGCTAAATTTAATGATGCGACAGATGTTCGCAAAAAAGTATGGCTAACAGGGAAACAATACAATAACGATGGTTCCCCCATTCTGATTAAAACTACGAATAAAGGTTATGATGCAAGATATACAGGTCCTAACCCAAATGAGGTGATCTCCGTTCAACTGGAATTCACACCAACAATTGAGTTTCGTGATTATACAAAATTTGATACTGGTGATGACGTGGCGGGGAAACAGGTTGGCTATCGTCTGAATAAATTTTTACCCGATAAAAATTCGCTGACCCGTGATCAGAGCAACGACGTTCCTGTTTACAGATATGCAGATGTCCTTCTGATGAAGGCCGAAGCTATCCTAAGGGGAGCAACCGCCACATTAGGGCAAACTCCACTTTCATTGGTTAATCTGGTCAGGACCAGGGCAAAAGCGACCCCCTTTACGTCAATTGACCTGGAAAGCCTTCTTGATGAACGGGCGAGAGAATTGGTCGGTGAAAACTGGAGAAGAAATGACCTGATCCGGTTTGGAAAATTTGAAACAACATGGCCTTTTAAAACAGATGCCGATCCAAACCATCGGGTTTTCCCGATTCCTTCTACCGAAATAGCACTTAATCCGTCGTTGGGACAAAATCCTGGCTATTGATTGGAACGAACAACGTAAGGTAAATTGGAGCTGAATAAGCAACCTGATCGAAGCCCACGATTACTGACAAATAAGACCGCACGACAGGAGACTGCTACGTTCGGTTCTGTGAAAGTCGCGAAGTTGAAATGCCCGTTTACCTGATAAATACACTCAGAAGCCTGGTACTGTTCTGCAAAGTTGATTTCGTGCTTTACCAGGCCTCGTTCTGATCTGAATCCGTTTCAGATCGGCCAAAACGGGCTTGCCCGCATGATCATTTCATGTCCCGGCTGCGCCTGATTGACCGATCTTCATAAATCATGAATTAACAAGAAAAAGCTACTGAATGAAATCAGAGAAAAATGACCAGGTAACCAGACGAAAGTTTATCCAAAAATCAGCGCTTGCTGGTACTGCTGCCGGTATGGCAAGCATATTTCCGGTATTTCCGGCCTCGGAAAAGAAAAATCAAACTTCAACATCCGATGGCCGCTCGCTTGTGCCGGAAATGCTGATGAACGGCACCGTATCGGTTTCAAAACCTTCCCTTTCGCCATCCCAGCTCAGCTTTCGCATAGGTC
>JBDKTZ010000330.1:0-1906 GCA_039679975.1 Prolixibacteraceae bacterium | reverse complement strand
TTTCCTGCCCATTCTATCTCTAAGATCCGATAAAAACCTTCAATAAGTGCATAGCCCCTGACCGGCGGGTGTAGTTCAACGCCGACTCATCGCTGGGTCGTGCCGACCGCTCAAAGTCCTACTTATTGTTCAAAGATCGTACAATTAATGAACGTTATAATGTCAATATCAGCGGCGGAGGTAAAATGGCCCGGTATTATGTGGCCGGTTCCTACAGCATTGACAGGGGGATCCTCAAAAATGACGGAGCTAATAATTTTGAAAATAATATTAATATTAAACGTTACTCGTTGCGTTCCAATATTAATATGAAATTTACGCCGACTACTGATGCTGTGATTCGTTTACACGGGGATATGGATAAGCGGGTTGGTCCATTGGAGGATGGCGCTGACTATTTTGATCAGGCACGGAACGCTTCTCCCGTCGATTTTCCTGCCTACTACCCAAAGGACCCAGGAGATCCGAAAACGTATTATGCTAATCACATCCTTTTCGGAAGCGACCCACAGATGGAACTGGTTAACCCTTATGCGAATATGGTGAAAGGGTTCAGGGAATCAAGCACTTCCATCATGCTGGCTCAAATCGAACTTTCTCAGAAGCTCGATTTCATTACGAAAGGATTGTCTGCCAGAACACTTTTTAATATTAACAGACAATCTTATTATGATTATTCAAGGTCGACGACGCCTTTTCTGTATTCGATGTCAAAAAATATCCTTACCGGTGAAAAGGAATTGACCAACTTAAATCCCAAACTGGGAAAGTCGTTTCTCGAATATTCTCCGGGAGAAAGTACCGTTTCATCGTCGATGTATTCAGAAACGGCATTGACATATAATCGTATCTTTTCTGAAAAGCACGATGTTTCAGGGATCTTTGTTTTTACAGCGCGCGACACGCAATATGGAAATGCAGATGATCTGATCTCCTCGCTACCGTTTCGCAACCTGACTTTCGCCGGCAGGTTAACATACGGGTATGACAGCAAATACTTTGCCGAGGCTAACTTTGGATACTGGGGGTCCGAACGGTTCGCAAAACAGGAACGCTGGGGATTTTTCCCTTCCATGGGGTTGGGATGGATGGTCAGCAATGAAAATTTTATGAAAGCTTACGAAAAGACAGTTACCAAGCTGAAATTGAAAGGTACTTACGGGCTGACGGGAAATGATCAGATTGGGGAGACTGATGACCGGTTTTTTTATATGTCCAGGGTAAATATGAATGACGGGAACAGGGCTTCCCAGTTTGGTACCAGCCTGGGATATTCCCGGAACGGTACCTCTTTTACACGTTATGCTGATCCGAATATTACCTGGGAAGTCTCAAGAAAATTAAACCTGGGTGTTGAGTTGGGGTTGTTCAATGATTTTGATATTCAGTTCGATTATTTTAAGGAACGCAGGAGCAACATTCTGCAATATCGTTCAGATATTCCTTCAACCATGGGATTACAATCCATACCCAGTTCCAATATTGGCGAAGCTAAATCGCATGGAATAGAGTTTTCAGTCGATTATAGTCATTTTTTTAGTGAAGATTTGTGGATTAATGCCAGAGGAACATTGACATATGCTGCCAATGAGTATTCCAGATACGAAGAGCCGGATTATGCGAGCCGGAATGCTCCCTGGTTATCTCACCTGGGCCGGTCATTGAGCCAACCCTATGGTTGGATCGCTGAACGTCTGTTTATTGATGAGGAAGATGTCAGGAATGCCCCCGAACAAACTTTTGGTACCTACGGACCTGGCGATATCAAGTATAAGGATATTAACCGCGATGGTGTAATTTCGATGCTGGATCAGGTACCGATAGGGTTGCCAACTTCGCCGGAATTAATATGTGGATTTGGCTTTTCTTTGGGTTTTCATCAGTTTGACTTTTCCTGCTTCTTCCA
>JBDKTZ010000245.1:0-5532 GCA_039679975.1 Prolixibacteraceae bacterium | reverse complement strand
ACTTCTTTATCATAAAACAAAAGGATCTTTTCCCGAATTATCTCCGTAACAAAAAAACGTTCATTTCGATCGGTCAGTTCATCTTTTGGAAAATATGGAGGACCTTCCGGCAAGAGTTCCAGTATCCGGTCAAAAACAGGTGCAATATTAAATTTCTCTGTAGCCGAAACTGCAAAGATATCAGCTGCAGGGATCAGATCTTTCCAATATTGATACAATTTCAATACCTCCTCCTGGTTCGAAAGATCAATTTTATTGATCAATACAATGACAGGAGCATTTGACCTTCTTATTTTCTCGATATATTCATTATTCTTATCCTGCTTTTCAACCACATCGGTCACATATAAAATAACGTCGGCATCGATCAGTGCAGTTTCCACGTACTTCATCATCGATTCCTGAAGCTTGTAATTTGGCTTCAGTATTCCCGGCGTATCCGAATAAACGATCTGGAAATCATCTCCGCTCACAATCCCCTTGATACGATGGCGGGTGGTCTGCATCTTTTTGGTAATGATCGACAAACGCTCACCCACCAGTACATTCATGATGGTCGATTTTCCCACATTCGGATTCCCTATAATATTGACAAAACCGGATTTATGCGCCATTTATTTCTGTATGAATGATTTAAAACAGGCGCAAAGATAATCAATAAAACGGAAAGTCCCGATTACAATGAACTATGCCCGAAAAATAACCGCTTTAATGGCATGGTGTCTGAAATTTCATTTCCGGGCGGTTTTAATCAGAAAGTAACCTTCGCGGGGACAGCCGGGCTATATCCGTCTCATGACATTCAATAAATTGACTTCCCGTTTTGCCAAAAATTCATCATTCCCGGAAGTACTATTCTTCCCCTTCTTCCAGTTCGTTCAGGGTTTCTTCCAGTTGGGTAAGGTATCGGCCATAAAGTTTGCGGAATCCCCAGCGAAAAAAGAAAAAGAGGAGAACAATCAATATAACGAGGATGACCATGCCGGCTGCCGTTTTCTGAAGTAGCTGGCTGTGATCAAGATCTTCAATTGCCACCCGGTAACGGGAAGCAGCAAGTTCTATTCCGGTGAGCAATCCGGTGAAAAAATTAATGCAGTTAACCAGCAGTAAGATCCCCAAAGCCCAGTAAAACAAACGTCTGTAAGTATGAATAATATAGATCATCGAGCGGAGCACATGCTTCAGATCGTTGCTTTGCGAATAATCTTTCTTTGCCCGGAAATATGCGGTACTAAAATAAATGAAGCTGCCAACAATGATCAGCACACTGATTCCATTGATCAGGATAATCCAGGTTGGAATATCAGTCCCTTCGGAAAGTAACGGAGAAATGACAAAATCATCCAGGATAAAGAAAAGCGACAACGTAATAAAAATCACAAATCCGATCCGGATATTACGGTCAATGCGTTCGATCAGACCCAGGGTCCGTTTCCGTAACATATGTTGCAAGTCCGATTCATTCAACTGATGCCGGCTGGCATCGGTCGAAGAAAACTGGTTCCATGCTGATTTTAAATTCTGTAACTTCATTATTCCTCTATATCCATCTGTTTTTTCAATTTATGCTTAATGCGGTTCATCTTTACCCGCACGTAATTCTGTGTAATCCCGGTAATCTCAGCAATTTCTTCATAGTCCTTGTTTTCCAGAAAAAGAAGAATAATTGATTTTTCTATACCGCTTAACCGGGCGATAGCCTTGTGCAATAAAAGAATTTGTTCCTCCACTTCCGGATCATATTCTTCATTCTCAATTTGTACCGATTCAATTTCAAGACTTTTCTGATCAGGCTGTCGCTTTGTTTTCTTGAAGCTTGTTATTGCCGTATTGATAGCGACCCGATACATCCAGGTTGAAAATTTTGATTCGTTTCGGAAGGTAGCATATGATTTCCATAATTGTGCAAGAATTTCCTGAAAAAGATCTCTCCGGTCTTCTTCAGAATCACAGTAGATGGAACACACCTTGTGAATAATCCCCTGATTATCAGATACTATTTTTACAAATTCCTTTTCCAAAACAGGATTACGGTCATAGACCTATTATTGTTTCGTTATCGTTTTTTATCGTCTGTCATACAACAAGAATGTGATAACAAGCAGTTCACAGTAGCTATTAGTCCGCAAAAGGTGAAATCATTACATTAATTATTTCTCCCGCTCATTTTCAGGAAACTGACTTCACGCGGGGTCAGAAAACGCCATTTTCCCCTCGGCAAATTTTTCTTTGTCAATCCGGCAAAAGCCACCCGGTCAAGTCTGGCAACTTTATAACCCAGGTGCTCAAAGATACGGCGTACAATCCGGTTTCTGCCTGAATGAATCTCGATCCCAAGCTGGGTTCTATCCAAAGGATCTACATAATCGATTGTATCGGCAGCAATCAAACCATCCTCCAGTTCAATTCCTTTTCGCACCTGCTCCAGATGTTCCTCCGAGAATTCTTTTGTGAGAAAAACATGATAAATCTTTTTCTTTTCATAAGACGGATGAGTCAGTTTTTTTGCCAGATCTCCGTCATTGGTAAAAAGAAGAACTCCCGATGTTTCCTTATCCAGTCTTCCTACCGGATAGATCCGTTCCTTGCAGGCCTGGTCAATCAGTTCCATCACAGTATGCCCGGCGTGAGGATCATCAAGAGTCGTCACGTATCCGCGGGGCTTGTTCAGTAAAAGATAGATCTTTTTTTCAGAATCGAGAGGTTTTCCCTTATAAACAATAGCATCGCTCTTACGAACTTTTGCCCCCAGCTCGGTAACAACTTTCCCGTTCACGGAAATCTCACCCCGGGCAATCAGTTTGTCCGCATCACGGCGGGAGCAAATGCCGGCATTTGAAATAAAGCGGTTTAAGCGAATTTCTTCATCTCCCTTACGGACGACCTTCAACGGTTTTTCTTCTTTTCTGCCAACTTCAGAAACATTATCCCGTTTCCGGGAGGAACTGATATCCCGGGAAAGAAAGATCTTTTTTTTCATTTTTCCAATTTAGTTAATCACAACCTGCGTATTGTTGTCACCTCTTCGGGACGCACTTTTAACGGAATGGAACTCGCCAAAATAATCATTCACCGGGTAAAAGCTATAACTTTAATGGCTTCGTTTCATGTTTTTTATTAAAATCGCTCACCATTATTCCTGTTTCTCTTTCTTGTAATTTTCAAATTCCTTTATGATGGCGGCACGAACATCATATTCTGTAGAAGTGGGGCTTAAAACTGATTTGGAGTTAAAATAAACCATAAAGGAATCAGCTTCCTGCTCATTTAACCCAGTTAAAGTCATCACCATCTCTTTATTATAGAATTGGGAAAGGTATTCCCATTGTTCTTCAGAAATCATAGCTTCCCTTACATTTCGCTTTTCTTTCTCACTCCGGCTTAGGTGATACTGCAAGAACGAAGCCGGTGAAAAAAGGGCAGCAAGCCATGATGGTTTTTTATTATATGCATCTCCCCTGAGTTCCGGAGATATATCTACTGGTTTGCCCGTTGCAACTCCGTCCATATTCAGTTTCTTTGCCTCTCCTGTCACCTTAACCTCTCCGATAGCATACCTGACCGGGCGCATCTTGACAACCAAAAGGCTATCCTGATGTTGCTTTACCGGGATCTGTACATATTGTTTCATAAAACCTATGGCTGAAATACTCAGACTGTCCACATTGAGCATTTCGAGGGTAAACCTGCCCCTCGAATCGGTAGTTGTTCCTCCATGTGTACGCATGTTTACGACAGAAGCATAAGGTACCGGGAGTCCGTCATCGGTATTGACCAGTGTTCCTTTCAACTGAATCAGCACCGGATCAATCAGATCATCATCCTGTGCCCAAACAGGCCGGATAACCATCAACAGGACAAAAGTAACTATGTAACAGATCAGACCCCTCATAGGCTTCAAAAGTAGCTATTTCACATTGAAATTCGTAGTTTAACCCGATAAAGCTTAAATCCTTTTAACAATGTTTAAATAAAATTCTGCAGAATTTTAGCCGTTACTCCCCATCAAAAGCCATTCCATTTAACAAATAAACCCCGGCCTGACTGCCGGGGTTTATAAATTTATTTCATTTCAGGCGTTGTCTGACAAATCCTGGCTATTTCATCGTCTTAATCCGCTCCATAGCCTCCAGCACACTTTCGCGATCGGCAAACGCCGAAAAACGGAAATATCCTTCGCCCGCAGGGCCAAACCCGGAACCGGGAGTTCCGACGACATTTACCCCGGTCAGTAACTGATCAAAGAAGTCCCATGATTTCGTATTATTTTTTGTCTTTACCCAAATGTATGGTGCATTTTCTCCTCCATAAACAATAAATCCGGCTTCAGCCAGGCTTTCACGCATGATTCGCGCATTTTCCATATAATAATGAATCACCTGTTTTACTTCCTTCTGTCCCTCTTCCGAGTAGACGGCGGCAGCAGCTTTTTGCACAGGATATGAAACTCCGTTAAATTTGGTCGTGTGCCGACGTAACCAAAGCTTTTTGACCGAATGGGCGTTCCCTTCCGAATCGTATGCCACCAGTTCTTCAGGTATCACCGTGAATGCGCAACGGGTGCCTGTAAATCCCGCTGTTTTTGAAAAACTTCTAAACTCAATGGCAACTTCCTTTGCACCCTCAATTTCATAAATCGAATGGGGTATGTTGTCTTCGGTGATAAATGCTTCGTAAGCGGCATCAAATAAAATGATACTCTTCTGGTCCCGTGCATACTTCACCCATTTCTCAAGTTCCTTCCTGCCGGCAACTGTCCCTGTCGGATTATTCGGGAAACAAAGAAAGATCAGATCGGGACGCTCGGTAGGAAGTTCAGGGATGAAGCCGTTTTCAGCCGTACAGGGCATATAGATAATTCCGTTATAGTAACCGTTCTCCCGGCAATCACCGGTTTTACCGGACATCACAGTCGTGTCAGCATACACCGGGTATACCGGATCACAAATGGCGATCTTATTTTCATTACCGAAAACTTCCTGAATATTTCCCGTATCGCATTTTGAACCGTCCGAAACAATAATATCATCAGCCGAAAGATCAACTCCATTAGCCTGATAAGCTTTTTCGGCGATTGCTTTACGCAGGAACTCGTAACCTTGCTCAGGACCGTAGCCTTTGAAGGTGTCCGCGTGTCCCATTTCTTCAACTCCCTCGTGAAATGCCTTCAGAATTGTTGGAGTAAGTGGCTGGGTTACATCGCCAATCCCCATCCTGATGATCTTTTTCCCAGGATTATCTGCAGCAAATTTACTAACCCGTCGCCCGATCTCCGGGAACAGATAACCGGCCTTCAATTTCAGATAGTTCTCGTTTATTAATGCCATATTGTTTGTTTTTAATGATCAATGTTGGATCTTTGAAGATCGACAAAGTTAAAAAATTGCTTTGCTTTCATATACGCGGTATAAAAATTAAATCGCATACTTAATAAAAACAAATGAAATTCAATAATCTACAGAAAGAATGCTATGACAGGGCCGCTTATTTATGCAGCCGGTCTGAAAAAAGTTCCGGCAGTATCTGCAAAAA
>JBDKTZ010000304.1:0-3501 GCA_039679975.1 Prolixibacteraceae bacterium | reverse complement strand
TTGTGGTGGTTGAAGCGGTGCATGCCAAGCTTGATCAAGGTGCAAAAACCGCAAAGTCGGCGGCAATCTCGGCAATGAGCGAAATATCGGGTGCAATCGTGGCAATAACACTGGTCATGTCGGCCGTATTTGTACCGGTTACGTTTATTACCGGGTCAACCGGCGTTTTTTACAAACAATTCGGGATTACCCTCGCCGTATCGATTATCCTTTCGGCCGTCAACGCGCTCACACTGAGTCCCGCCCTTTGCGCAATCTTTCTGAAGCCGCACGGTGAAGAAAGCCACAAAAAGAATCTCAAACAAAGGCTGTACGATTCCTTTAATACTGCTTTCGGGACCATGACCAATAAGTACCGTAGGGTTACCCATTTCTTTCTCGACCGCAAATGGGCTGCCGTTACCCTTATTGTCATTTTTGTTGCGGTACTGGGATATCTGATGAAAACTACGCCTACTGGTTTTGTTCCCGATGAGGACACGGGACGTATGTTTATTGACATCAGCCTGCCGCCGTCTACCTCGGCGGAACGCACACGCGAAGTCGTTCAGCAGTTAGACCATATCCTGTCCGGAATTCCGGAGATTAAAGGACGCTCATCCGTAAACGGGTTTTCGCTGATCAGCGGACAGGGAAGCTCATATGCAATGGTCATTTGTGCCCTGCAGCCATTCTCCGAACGAAAAGATAAGGGGCAAGATCAGACCAGCATTACCGGGAAAGTCTACGCCATGACCGCAGGTATCAAAGATGCCCGGATCATTATTTTTGCTCCTCCGATGGTGCCCGGATTCGGCCTTTCCGGAGGTTTTTCGCTGGAACTGCAAGACCGTACCGGCGGTGATATCAAGAAGTTCGAACAAATCAGCAATGAATTTCTCGCCACGCTCAGCCAGCAACCGGAAATCCAGTACGCCATCACGGCATTCAATACCAATTTCCCGCAATATCAGGTAGATATCAATGTGCCGCGTTGCAAGCAGTCGGGGATTGGGGTCAGCACCATTCTTTCTTCTCTGCAAGGTTACCTTGGAGGGTATTATGTGTCCGATTTCAATCTCTATGGGAAACAGTTCAGGGTCATGCTTCAGGCCGAACCCGAATATCGTGGAAACCCGGGAGATCTGAGTCAGATCTTTGTTCGCTCGGCAAGCGGGGAAATGGCGCCGATCACTGAATTCATTACCATCAACCGTGTTTTTGGACCGGAAACTCTTAAACGTTTCAACATGTTCACCTCCATTTCTGTAACAGGTTCACCGAAGCCCGGTTTCAGCACAGGTGATGCCATTACGGCGGTGCAACGGGTCGCGCAGGAAAAATTCCCTGCAGGTTACGGATATGAGTTCTCCGGCCTGACCCGGGAAGAGATTGCCTCAGGCAGATCGTCAATGCTCATCTTTGTTCTATGCGTGATTTTCGTTTATTTCCTTCTGGCAGCCCAATACGAAAGTTTTGTTCTACCCTTATCGATCTTGTTTTCCCTGCCCGTTGGTATTGCCGGAGCATTTATTTTTGCAAAGCTGCTGGGTGTTGAAAACAATATCTACCTTCAGATCTCGCTGATCATGCTCATTGGGCTTCTGGCTAAAAATGCCATTCTGATCGTTGAATTCGCACTTCAACGAAGACAGGGCGGAATGCCGATTATGCAGGCCGCCATAGAAGGCGCCGTTGCCCGTTTACGGCCAATACTGATGACATCCATCGCCTTTATCGTTGGCTTGCTTCCGCTGATTATCGGGAGTGGCGTTGGAGCAAACGGAAACCGGTCAATCGGTATCGGAGCAGTTGGCGGTATGTTGGTTGGAACATTTATCGGAATTCTGATCATCCCTGCCATGTATGTGATCTTCCAGACGCTTCAGGAAAAAATTAAAAAACCCGAACTGGAGGAGATTTCAGAATTAAACACACTTGAATAGTTAAGACAGGAAAAAAGATTATGAGAATACTATCATTGAAAAATATACTACTGACTGCAGGAATAGCAGTGATTCTGCTGTCGTGCAATACGTCCAGCCATTTTAGCCGTAAAACCGTTAAAACGGACGGCTTATTCGGAGACGCCGCGCAGACCGACTCTGCCACAATAGCCAATACGCCCTGGCAGCAGTTATTTACCGATCCTCAACTGCAGAACTTGATCCGGGAAGGACTTGATAATAATCCTGATCTTCAGATTGCCATTCAACGTGTCGTTGAATCCGAAGCATATTATTCACAGGGCAAAGCCTCCTTATTCCCATCCGTCACTGCGCAGGCAGGAGGCGGTTATGTAAGAAATCCTGAGACACTTTATCCTGATGGGCCGCGCAATGTGAAGGACTTTCAGCTTAACTTTCAGGCCAGTTGGGAAGTCGATATCTGGGGGAAACTAAGAAGCGCCAAACGATCGGCATATGCGAATCTGCTTGCAAGCGACGCAGGCAGAAAAGCGGTACAAACTGAACTGATTTCAGGGATCGCTAATACTTATTATAGTCTGCTCGCGTTGGACGAACAACTCGCCATTACCCGTGAAACGGTCAAAAACAATATTGATCTTGTCGAGACCATGAAAATCCTAAAGAACAGCGGACAGGTGACGGGTGCCGCCGTGGTCCAAACCGAGGCCATCCGCTATGCAGCAGAAGTGACCATTCCTGACCTGGAACAAACCATCAGGGAAACAGAGAATACCCTGTGTTTGCTGTTGGGCAGAACCCCCGGTAAAATTGAACGAGGTTCCCTTGCTGATCAAAAGTCACCGGAGCTGATCAAAACCGGCGTTCCGGCCCAATTGCTCGACAACCGCCCTGATGTGATGCAGGCTGAATATGCCGTCATGAGCGCCTATGAACTGACCGATAACGCCCGCGCCTATTTTTACCCGGCGCTGACTATTACCGCTTTGAGCGGATTTGAATCGCCCAAGCTGGATAAACTACTCGACCCCATTGCTTTTTCCGCCAATGTAATCGGAGGCTTAACTGCTCCGCTCCTTAATAAACGGACAAATGTCACCCGGCTGGAGGTTGCCAAAGCCCGGCAGGAAGAAGCCTTGATAAGCTTTAGGAATACGTTGTTAAATGCAGGCATGGAAGTGAACAATGCACTGGGACAATACGACGCATCAGAAAAAAAGACCGTCTTGCGTCGGCAACAGCTTAATTCGCTTGAAAAGTCACTGTCCTATACAAAAGAATTGCTGAATTATGGTTCGGCCACTTATACAGAAGTTCTTAATGCACAACAGAGTTTACTCTCGGCTCAATTAAACGACGTCAACGACCGTTTGCAAAAGCTCACTTCTGTCGTCTTCCTCTACCGGGCCTTAGGAGGCGGATGGAAACAATAATAAAAGAGGTTGTTCCAAATTCAGATTTGTCCTCCTGAGAAACGGATTTTTGAAGACTGCCTCAATAGAGATAGAAACCAAAAGGGGCGTTTCGGACTTTCGAAACACCCCCTTTTTCATTTGAAATTCTTCCATATTGAAAAAAACAGCAGCAGCCAACC
>JBDKTZ010000325.1:0-4488 GCA_039679975.1 Prolixibacteraceae bacterium | reverse complement strand
CAAAATTTTGCAGGAATCGTTTTTTTTGTATTTTTGTCGCCACAAAAGGGTTGTTAGCTCAGTTGGTTTAGAGCATTACCTTGACAGGGTAGGGGTCACTGGTTCGAATCCAGTACAACCCACTTTTGGGACATCCAAACCGAACCAAAATCCGGTAAATCGTTGATTTTCTGGATTTTTTGTTTTTTCTCATATCAAAATAATCCATTTCATATGTTTATCATTCCAACTTAACTGTGTATAATTTGCGTACTAAACTTCATTACTTTTAAAGGACATCGACGTATGGAACTCGCCAATAAACATCACCTTGGGCGTAAACTGCGGCGTTCATGGCTCGTTTCATATGTTTTTCCGAGGAAAGCCTTAACTGGTCTTCCAATAATGCTATAATCCGTTTGTTACTCACCTTGTGAAGGTACTCATAACAATCGGGATAGCCAGGAAAAAATGACTAAATATTATTTATAAATTATTATTAATCAGATATTTGACTTTATTGCAAACCGCTGGCGGTACTGCACTGACTGAAGCCGGACCCCCTCCATGATCAAAACGAAAGTGGCCCGTTTCATCTCGTATTGACCGCTGCCGAGGTTAAAACGGGGTACCTCAAAAGTGCCTCTTTCCAGTTTCTTTGTGTAAAGCATAAATCCGTCTTGTTGCCAATGCAGGATCTTTATCATTGCTCTTGTTTTGCCCAAAAACAGAAAAACTTCTCCGGACAAGGGGTTTCGTCCCATATCCGACTTGACCAACTGATCCAGGAGGTTAAAATATCTCATAAGTTTTCTTTCCCATTTGATGTGCATTTCTTTATATCCGCTTTTGTTTTACCGCATAGCTTATCCCTAACAACACTAATAACGTGATCACTGCCGGAAGTGTCAGAATCAGCAATCCTAACCCGGGTGTGTTTTTACCGGTTTGGGGATTATAATTAAAACATGAAAGCAACTGATTCTTCCCCGGCAAACGGTAAGATGGAGAAAAAACATCATTGACACTGCTGATCAGCAGGCTAAGGTCATGTTGGTTTCTCAGTCCTATTAGTTTTTTCGTTATATAACCTTCTTTATTAATCCCTACCAGAAGGGCATCATGATCATACTGGCTCCGGATACTGTCCCACGTAGGGTGAAACCCAACTGAACGGTTTAATTTTTCAATGTCATCGGTAGTAGCAAAAAGCCATTGTTTATTGTTTTCAAGCTTAAGCCCTTGCGCAAGTTGCATCATATCCTCATGAGTGTCTCTTGGATCAAAACTAAGTACCAACACTTTATAGTTTTCAGTGTCTGTTTTAAATTGCAGATTTTCTTTTAATTGTAAGAGAAACGGGTTGCAAATGCCCGAGCATCGTGTAAAAATCAGGGTCAGAAGCACAGGTTGCCGGGCATACTGCTGAGACATATTTTGAGCTTCATCCTTGTTGAAGTTTAGTTTTGCATCGTAAACTTTTTCGTAGATGTTGTTTTCCTCTTCATATCCATTGGTGACACTTTGTCCGGTTACCAATTGACAAGAGAAAAAACTTAATGCGATGATGATGAAAATAAGATGTTTATACATCGTTTAGTGATCTGAAAGAAAAAGATAATAATTGCCGCTAAATATAGGCTGGCAAACAGGGCAGCACCAATTGCCAGTGGTGCTGCCAACGGAAATTCAGCAGGATAATTACTGTACCTTCGTGGTATTGATTCAGCCCCGCCTATGTAAAAGGCCATCAAAAATCCGATTCCACCGATCAGGAGCAAGGCTAGTTTTATTTTCTTAAATTTTTCAATGTTATTTTGTCCTTTGAATTGAATCGAGAACCAATGGAAGAAAGCCAGGCTGAACAGGACATTACCCAGTACATTATAGGTATGAAAATGCGCCGGTACCCAAAGCGTATTATGAAGGATAAAATTATTGGAGATCGTGACATCGATCACTGCCCCAAGCCCACCGATCACCCATCCGGCGACACCGATGAAAAATAACAGATTGGTGAGCGACCACTTAACAGGTGTCCGATAAACGGCTACCATCACGCTGAATACGGTCACACCGGCAGCAGGCAAGCTGGCCATATAGGAGGCAATTTGTCCAATCATTTGAAATCCCAGTGGCTGTACAAAGTCCATGTACATGTGATGGAAAAAAGCGGTAAGGATGAATACCAGCGTACAGTTCCAGGCCAGGGCTACATACCAGGTAGTTTTCCATTTTGGCCTTCCGCTCACTTCGGCAAATAATTCATAAATAATGGCTAATCCTAAATAAAGTACCTCATTGGCAATCGTGTGACCAAAAAAGTAAGTGATGTTTTTCATCAGCAAAGCATCGTTTACAAATGTACCATGCGAAAAATATTCAGCGGCGTACATTCCAAGCAGTAGCACAGCCCCCAAAAGGCAGGTTATAATTCCAATGAGGGTAATCATCGAGATAAGAATAAAGGGCGGAGTCTGAACCGTGGGATTCTTCTTGAAATGCTGCCAGGCCAATGCTTTGGTTAGAGGATAATTTTTCAAAATTTGGGTCATTAAACTCACAGACCAGATCAACCAACCCAGGCCCATTACTAAAATAGAGCCAAGGAACAGGGGAGTGCCCCATTTTGCCCACATCACTTTCAGGGGCAATGGGTACAGGAATGTCCAACCTGCATGGAAATTTCCAATATAAGTGGAAGTCCACAGCATTAAAATGCCAGTTATGGTAAGAACCATGGCCACAACATTGGCTAAATAGCTGGTTTTTAAATATCGCTCCATCAAATAATTTATGCCAGCCAGTCCCGCGACCAACCAGATACCTACCTGGGTAAGCCCGTGAGTTGTCATGTGAGCATAGAAAACATTGGGTTGTTCATGAATCAGTTCTCCCTGGTTCAGGCGCATCAGTATGCCCAGTATAATGTTTGCGATGAACAAGGCAAGAACGGTGATAATCCAAAGTGAAGTGATTTTTCTCAGTTTTATGGTTTCCATGATTTTCTATTTTACAGTTAAAGAGGCTCTCATTACCTGATGCGCCATCCCACAATATTCAAGGCAGAGGATCGTATAATTTCCAGGTTCTTTAAATTTCCAGCGGAGACGGTTTACATATCCGGGCATGGCCTGTGTCTGGGCAATCAGCCTGTTCGATTGATCGTATATTGCAAAACCATGGTTTACATCCAGGCTGGTTACCCTGAATTCGACCAGCCTGTCGGCAGGCAGTTCGACGGAAGCCTCTCCCAAAGGATTTTTTGGATCTATCGCTTTGTCTGACATTAAAAAAGCAAATTGCATGGCCGATACATGTATTACCCGGTCAGGGGTTTCATCCGCAAAAAGAAAATAAGGTGAACGGGGAATGGTGACCGAGGCGAAAATCCCCAGGATCACCGACAAAATAAGTATAAACCAAAATCTCTTTTTCAAAGGATTCGACACCCCATTTCCCTCTTCTCCCGCCTTTTTGGAAGAAAGATAAACGAAAGTAAAAATCAGGGCACTGATACCTGCCAAAACCAGAAATAACAGTAAAATTGAATTTTGCATCGTATAAATATTTTTGTTAAAGCTGAAGGGGTACAAATCCCGGATTTACTTCAAATGTATTAGTCACTCCGGAAATTGTTCATTCAAAAGGACTTTCAGGTCAGCAATCAAACGTTCTGTCTCCTTTGGATTTGTTCCGTCATACACACCACGAATAAGTTTGTTCGTGTCAACAAGCAAAAGTCCGCCACTGTGAATATAATTGCCCGGCGAGGATTTGTCAGGGTAGGCCGTCGCAAAGTAGCTGTTTTCTGCTATCGAATAAATACTATCCTTTTCTCCGGTTACAAAAAACCATTTATGACTATCCACTCCGATATTTTCGGCATATGCCTTTAACCTTGGTATCGTATCATTCTCAGGGTCAATAGTGTGTGAAAGGAAATAGATATCCGGATTTGTTTTAAATGTTTCATATACTTTTCTCATTTCACTGGTCATGACAGGGCATATGGACGTGCAGGAAAGAAAAATAAAATCGGCAATGTATATTTTATTGTCGAAGGTTTTCCCGGTAACCACAGTACTGTCCTGACTTAGGAACGTGAACGGTTTAATCGCAGAATACGTAGTATCATTGCCTGTTATGGTTGGGTGGCCAATGATTGGCAGCTTCCTGCCGGCATTAGAACATCCAACCAAAAGCAGGACAGTAACTAAAATATTCGGAATATTTTTCACGATTATTTAATTGAAAGAATATAGTCAACAATTGCATCTAATTGTTCTGCCGGCAGTGCTTTCGTAATCTCTATCTGAGGTTGCATGACGTTCGCTTGAGACGGTTCAACAATGGATTTGCCTTCTCCTTTCAAATAAGCGATTAAACCTGCTTTGTTTCCTGAATAAGCGGCTGCAATGTCTTTTACAGCCGGGCCAACCAGTTTTGTATTCAATTGATGACAAACCAGGCACCCTTTGTCAGAATACAATTTCTGTCCGGCACCGG
>JBDKTZ010000120.1:0-36644 GCA_039679975.1 Prolixibacteraceae bacterium | reverse complement strand
TGCCATATGAAATCCTCTATCAGGAAAAAGACCGGATCGGAATCCATTCTCAGGGGGAACTGAGATCCGACTCCATGCTAAAAAATGCTTCATCCGAAATCGAGAAGCAATTAATCGTTAAGACCATTCAAGAGGCAGGATACAATAAATCAAAGGCCGCACGAATCCTGAAAATAGATCGGAAAACCCTTTACAACAAAATGAAATTATACGAAATTGAGCTATAGGAGCTGATTTGAATGAGGTCCTTCTTTCTTTGGAACAGTAATTGAAACTCAAGAGGAATAAATTGGTCCATTGAATGAGTAAAAGGAAGTTTAAGAAGGTGCTTTTTATCGACGAAGATGAAGAAACGATAAAAACTTATCACTCCATGCTTGAACGGAAAGAACTTTCCGGACAGTTGATTTATAAGGCGAATGCCCGGGAGGGGATTAATTATCTTAAGCAACTCAAAAAAAAGGAATTGCCAGACTACGTATTACTGGATCTGAGCGTTCCTCATGGCGGTGATGTCGATTTTCTTCAGGAGTTTGAAGGATTGGGCAAAATAAGAAAACCCATCGAAGTGTACGTATGCACTTCAATAATTAACAAAAATGACCGGAATAAGGTGATGCAATATCCCTTTGTCAGTGCTTTCCTTGAGAAGCCTTTACCCGGCGATTTTCTGGAGTTGCTGATCATGGATGATATTCATCCCCAAAGGGATTGATGTTAAAATTTGAAGCAAAGATTCTACACTATGAGCAATTAAATCCACAAAAGAAGGTTTAAAATAAATTGGCACCACTGGGATATAAAGTTCAGTACATTTGATTAATATGCTGTATGTGAGTATTTTACATGAATTATATTCTGAGAGGCAGAAAATTTCTGGCATTATTTTAATATGTACAACTGTAAACAGACTATAATTCAAACACCATAAGAATATGCGCACATGCAGGAGATCGTTCGATTGTTTCATGTTTTGTAAGGTTTAGTTGGATTTTGAGCAGACGGACACAAGGTGTTCCGTCTGTTCTTTTTAAATTCAGGTTATACAGGCGATCGGAGCTTCAACGGATAAAGAAGGAGAATATACAGGTCTTTTTTTTAATTTCTTTATACTATTGGGGGTTCGCTCTCCGTTTCATAGCATATACCTACTCAGTCAGATTAACTAAACAGTGATCGTGCATTTAAAGGTTCACTGCTGGTTTCAATCGGGCAAAGACGCGGGAAGTTCCTGTTGTCACCGTTTGTCCGGATAAAGCCGGAATCAATAGCATCCAGAATTAAGTGAAGGCTTAGACTAACCAGGCTTGCCTTGGAATATTTGAAGAAAAACGACGTGTTCTGTCATGTGCCGGGTAGTGCCTCGTCATGAGTATTTGAAAAACTTGAGCAGTGCGGCTTTGTTACAGGTCGTGATTTCCGAATCAGTTATTTCATATTCATGGGAGGCAGGGAGCGAAGCTGTGAATTTCCGGCAGGCAGTTGTAAACATTTACCGTCCGTCTTGGTTGTCATCATAAACTTTATAACTTTGGTCAACACAAGATCGTAAAAAGAACGAACCTTATATTATTACTAAAGAAACATGATTCAATCAATTTGTTGTATTGGCGCAGGATACGTTGGCGGTCCAACAATGGCTGTTATTGCGCAGAAGTGTCCGGAGATAACCGTGACGGTCGTTGATATCAGTAAAACACGTATTGATGCCTGGAACCAGGCAGATCCCGATAAATTGCCTGTTTATGAACCCGGACTAAAAGAAGTGGTTGCTGAAGCGAGAGGAAGAAACCTGTTTTTTTCAACAAATGTGGAGAAAGGGATCCGTGAGGCTCAAATGATCTTCATTTCAGTAAACACGCCAACCAAAACATACGGGATCGGTAAGGGCATGGCCGCCGACCTGAAATATGTGGAACTCTGCGCGAGGCAGATTGCCGAACTGGCGAACGAAGATAAAATCGTAGTTGAGAAATCGACATTACCGGTCAGAACAGCTCAATCTATAAGAACCATACTCAGTAACAACGGGAATGGCTATCATTTTGAGGTGCTGTCAAATCCGGAGTTTTTGGCAGAAGGAACTGCAATCAGTGATTTGCATAACCCGGATCGCATCCTGATCGGGGGCGAACAGACTACGGGAGGATTGAAGGCTATAGAAGCATTAAGTTCAATTTATGCACATTGGGTTCCCCGTGAGCGTATCCTCCAGACAAAAGTCTGGAGCAGCGAGCTGTCTAAGTTGACGGCCAATGCGTTTTTGGCGCAACGGATTTCGAGTATTAATTCCATTTCGGCTTTGTGCGAGAGGACCGGCGCTGATGTGGATGAAATAGCGCGAGCCATAGGTGCTGACTCACGGATAGGTCCAAAGTTTTTGAAAGCATCGGTCGGTTTTGGAGGAAGCTGCTTCCAAAAAGACATCCTGAACCTGGTTTACCTTTGCCATCACTTTAATTTACCGGAAGTGGCTGATTACTGGGAACAGGTGATCAAGATGAATGATTACCAAAAACACCGGTTTGCCAAGCAGATCATCGATACCCTCTTTAATACCGTTTCGGGAAAGAAAATTGCTTTTCTGGGCTGGGCTTTTAAGAAGGATACCAATGATACCCGCGAATCGGCTGCCATTTATGTGGCTCATGAGCTTCTGCAGGACAGGGCGGAAATTCATGTTTATGATCCAAAAGTAACCAAAGAACAGATTGACAGAGATCTGGCGCAATTAACTTCCAACTATTCGGGAATTCAAGACAATATAACGGTACATGTACATACCGATCCTTATGCTGCAATGGACAGAGCACATGCGATTGCCGTTCTGACGGAATGGGATGAATTCAGGAGCTATAACTGGCAAACCATTTATGAGAATGTGTACAAGCCCGCTTTCATTTTTGACGGGCGCAACATTCTGGATGCACCAAAACTAAAAGAAATTGGTTTCGGATTAAAGAGCATTGGCAAGGGATAACCTTATCCTTTTTATTTTTTACACCATACATTCTTTCGAGCGTTAACTTTAGGGTTGAAGGGATGTGATGACCTTTTATTGCCCGCTCAAAGCTACAGCAGCTGCGGTTTCAGTTCGGGCTGGTGTTTGCCGGCAAACTCCATACCGTTGAAAGTAAGTCTCGAAGAGATAACGCCAATACGCAGATTATAACTGATAAAGTGGAGAGCATAAAAAGATGAATATGGATAATATTTTCCCGGTATTTGACAGCAGCATTCCGCGGGAAGCAAAAGAAGCGAAGCTAATGCAGAGAGCCAGGGTCATCTGGTTTACAGGGTTGTCGGGGTCGGGTAAAACAACACTGGCATCCGCCCTTGACCGCCGTTTATTCGGCATGGGTTATGTGTCGCAACTTCTGGATGGCGATAATATCCGGTCGGGTATCAACAATAACCTGGGGTTTTCTTCTGAAGACCGGATGGAAAACATCAGGAGGATTGCAGAAGTCAGCAAGCTATTTCTGAATTGTGGCATAATAACGATTTGTGCGTTTATCAGCCCTGCAAGAAGCATGCGGCAGATTGTCCGGAATATTGTAGGGGAAGACGATTTTTATGAAATTTATTTAAATACCCCGCTTGACACTTGCGAGAGCAGGGATGTGAAAGGTCTTTATGCCAAAGCCAGAGCCGGAATCATCAAAGATTTCACTGGCGTAAATGCGCCTTATGATGCGCCTGAACAGGCCCGGCTGTTGATCGATACTTCTATCCTGTCAGTTGAAGAATCGGTTTCTGTTTTACTCGAAAACATACTTCCATTTATCGCTTACCGGCCGGAGAACGATTAATCCGCCAACCAATCACTTTTCTTTTTTCAAAATTTATCTCTCTCCTGCGGTGCCCATATGCCGTACCAGTTTATTGTCCCTTTTTCGGGAAATAAGAAAATTTTGTTGATAACGAATGAAGAATAACCAATGGGAATACTGAAAAATTCAACGTTAAAACGGATTGAGAATAATAAACTGCTTTTATCTGCCTATCATTTATACCGCACGTTGATCGGGAACCCGGAAATCAGTTCATCCGTGAATCATACAAAGAAAATCATCTTTGTACACAATCCGAAGGTAGCTGGAACTTCATTGCGGAAACTGCTGAAGTTAAGGGGTGATATCTCTCATTTGACGCCGGGATTGCTTGTGCCGGCGAAGTTGTGGGAAGAGTATTTTGTAATAGTCGCTGTTCGTGAACCAATCGAAAGACTGATAAGCTCTTATAATTATCACACCAGTGAACGGTATGAAGGATTTTACCTGAAGAAACATCCGGATATTAAATTATGGACCATACGAAAATATTTCGATGTGTTTAGTCAGGAACCTTATGGAATAATTCCTCAGGTCAATTATTTAACTCATCCCTTATCGGAGAAACGACCGGATTTTATAATTCGCTTTGAAAATCTGAATCAGGATATTGCCGGTTTGCTCGACATATTGAAAATAAAATATACGGAAATTCCGATGCTCAATGACTCCCGGAACAGGGTTGATAAACCGGAAATTCTTTTAAACAAGGAGCTTCTGACTGACCTGATCGAGTTCTACCTGGAGGATTACCGGATGCTTGGTTATCCTCTTCCAACGATATAATCGGAGACCAGAAGAGGGGTTGCAGGTCTCAGGTTAAAGGTTGCAGAGTGCGCCGATTTCCCCTTCCTTCTTTCTATCCTTCTACCCTTTATCGTTTTGCTCTGCCACCAAAACCCAATAACGAACAGCTTTTTTCTGCTTCTGGTGTCTTTGACTCCTGACGCTTGCGTTTTGATATTGAATATTTGATACTGCTATAATTATGAAACCACCAAAAATAATTGCTGAGATTGGATGTAATCACAAAGGTGATCTGTCAATCGCGAAAGAAATGATTATGACTGCCGCTTTATTCTGTAAGGTTGATGTCGTCAAGTTTCAAAAGAGAAATAACAAGGAGTTGCTCTCTTATGCGGAATATCATGCTCCGCATCCCGATCCTGTTAATTCGTACGGAGCGACCTATGGCGAACATCGGGAGGTCCTGGAATTTAGCCTGGATCAACACAAGGAATTAAAATTGTGGTGTGAAGAAAATCATTTGATTTATTCTACTTCAGTGTGGGACTTAACCTCAGCAAAGGAAATTGCTTCGATCGGGCCGGAACTGATCAAAATCCCTTCGGCGTGTAACCTGAACAAGGAACTGCTCAATTACTTGTGCGATCGTTACCGGGGAGAGATCCATCTTTCATTGGGAATGACCACAAGAGAAGAGGAGGAATTGATCGTATCGTTCTTCGAATCCAAAAAACGGAATCATGATCTGGTGCTTTACAGTTGCACTTCAGGCTATCCGGTTCCTTTCGAAGATGTGTGTTTGCTGGAGCTGCCCCGATTGAAGGAAGCCTACCAGCACCGGGTAAAAGCAATAGGTTTCTCAGGGCATCATCTTGGTATTGCCGTTGACTCGGCGGCAGTCGCACTGGGAGCCCAATGGATTGAACGTCATTTTACCCTTGACCGGACCTGGAAAGGTACAGACCACGCTGCGTCACTCGAGCCTGACGGAATGCGGAAACTCGCGCGTGACTGCCGGGCAGTGGCCAGAACGCTTACGCATAAAAGCACTGAAATTCTGAATATTGAAGAGGTGCAACGAAATAAACTCAAAAAAAATCAGATCAGATGGGAAAAATAATTGCATTTATTCCTGTTCGCGGCGGAAGTAAATCCATACCTTCCAAAAATATAAAATTATTTTGCGGCAAGCCTTTGGTATACTGGAATCTTTACGCTTTGGAAATGACAGATACCGTGGACGAAATTATTGTAGCTACCGATTCAGATGAGATTGAAACAGTGGTAACCGGATTTTATTTCAGAAAGGTCGTTATTTACCGGCGCTCGTCCGAAAGTGCAACTGACACAGCCAGTACTGAAAGCGTTATGCTCGAATACCTGAACCAGGCCAGGCTGGATAAAGATGATATTTTTATGCTGGTGCAGGCGACCTCTCCGCTCACACAGACAGAGCACTTCGAAGAAGCTTTGTCTGCCTTTTTGCAAGGAAAGTATGATTCCATGCTTTCGTGCGTGAGGATCAAACGTTTCCTTTGGAATTCCGACGGAACCTCTAAAAATTATGATTATAGAAACAGACCCCGCCGGCAGAATTTTGACGGAGAACTTATGGAGAATGGAGCCATTTATATTTCTACAGTGGGCCAGGTGCTCGATACCAAAAACCGGTTAAGCGGGAGGATCGGAATATATGAAATGCCTGAATATACGGTTATGGAAATTGATGAACCTCATGACTGGCTAATTATGGAGCAACTTATGAGGGTTCACCGGCCTTCTGCTGCCGGAACGCCGGAACAATAATTTTCGGTAAGGCTCCCGGAGGAAGAAACGCATTAACTTTTCAACCAAAGTAAAACCCATGAATTTTCTTTTGTCAGTTCTCTTTTCGGTCGGCTGGTCGGTAAGAATAGCCATTCATTTCTATCAGCTGGCCCTGTTTAATCAACTAAACGGGCTGGAATGGAAAAGATCGAACGTCACTTTAAGAATTCTCGGCAACGGAAAGTCTTTAAATGAAGTTCTGGATGGCATGAAGAGTGAATTTGTCGATTACATGGTGGTTAATCGTCATGTATTGTCGGAAAGCTATCAGACACTAAAACCCCGTTACTATGTTCTGGCCGATCCGCATTTTTTTGACAGTCCGGAGGGACTCAGTCTACTTGAAAGGATCAAAAAAGAGACCAGCTGGCCCATGATCCTGTTCGTGCCATCGTGGCGAAAGGTTATCAAAAAGGTTAAAAATATATTTGCCGGATCGGTAACGGTTACCATTGTGCCGTTTAATGCGATGGAATATAAGGGTTTCAGACCGGTCAGGTTTTTTTTATACAGACATAACCTGTCGTGTCCCCGGGTACGAAATGTGATGGTGGCCGCGATCTATACCGGCATTTGTATGAAATATCAGATCATCGAGTTGTATGGAACCGAGCATTCGTGGGTGAAATACCTGTCGGTCAACGAGTATAACGAGGTGTGCCTGGAAAATCCGCATTTTTTTGACAAAAATGATGCGCAGGTAAAAACATGGAGGGAACTGTTTGGTAAGGAAGAAAAGTTATACCGGATACTGCAGATGTATGCCGATATGTTTGTGGCATATCTGGAGCTTGAAGAATTTGCTGAACAAAGCTTTGTCGAAGTACTGAATTGTACAAAGGGATCATTTATCGACGCATTTAAACGTAAGATCACAAGGTAAATATGCTTGAAATTATCTGTTTTCTGGCAATTACATTATTTTGTATTTTTCAGGATGATGAACATAAAATTATCAGTCTGTTTCTGATTTTATTGCCTTTTCATACGTTTCTGAAAAACAGTTTTTTTTATCTTTTTGAAGGGGGAGAGATCTTTTCGGTCTGGAAGGAAGCAGTGATCCTTCTCTTGGCTTATAAGGTTTTCAGTAAGACACATATGCATTTGAACCGGTTGATTTTTGTTTTGCAACTGCTCTTTTGCCTGATTGTCGTGTTTTATTTCTTAGCGGCTGCCGTTCATGCAGATGCATTACCGGCGCTGAGAGATCATCTATTCCCGGCTGTTCTTTTTTTTACAGTTATGGCGATGAAAATTGATTTCAATGTGGTCAGGAAGATGATCCTGATCCTGGCTGTTTCCATCCTGATATCCGACATTGCCGGATTTGCCCAGTACTTTTTCTTTAATGTACCGGTGGCGAGGATCATGGATACCGCGGCCTATGTTGATGGCTCCGGCTATATTCACTATAAAATTTCTTCGTACAGGATCATGGGATTTGAACGGATGGCGGGCATAACCGGCAGTCCGAATATTTTCGGCTTATTTAATGCGTTTTCCATCATTCTGTTTTTTGGCGTTTTACTGTTTAAAGAGTCGTTTTCATTCAGCGTAAAGGAATGGCGGTTTATCCGGATTGTCCTGTTCCTGTCGCTCGTCAGCATTGTTTTTTCATTTTCCCGGGCGGGATGGGCCATTGCGTTTTTAGGAACGGGTATCATGTTGCTCTACAAGAATTTTCATATCCGACTGAAGTATCTGTTGGGATCCATATTGATTATGTTGATCATGGTTTTAATGATTTCTATCCTTTATCCCGGCGCATTCGACATTATCAGCAATTCCTTTAGCGGGCGGGAAGCCAGCGCAGCAGCGAGAGGCAACAGCGTGCTGAAAGGGATCAGGATGCTCTTGGACGAGCCGTGGGGGCATGGATTGGGAGCAACAGATAACCGGAAGGAGTCTGTTCAGTTTTTTGTGGAATCGGCATGGATGAATATTGGGTATGAAATCGGACTTGCAGGCGTTTTCTATTTGATAACAGTTCATCTTCTGGTGCTGTATTACCTGTTAAAGCACGCACCATACCATGCTTTGACACGTATCGCGGCAGCAATTGCCGCTTCAACTCTGGTTGCCTGTATGGTGTCTGTGAATCCATACGGAATGCCGTACATCTATTTATGGTGGTTTCTTTCAGGGCTTGGAATAAACGCCGGATTGTTCTTAAAATATAGCGGACAAGGCAATTTCAAGCCTTCTGTGGTAAAATGGACGTCATAAATGGTAAAAGTTATAAAAAAGGACAATCAACCTCTTGTGACTATTATCACGGTTGTACTAAATGGAGAGAAGACAATCGGAAGGACGATCCGGAGTGTCTTGGGGCAAAGTTACCTCCATCTGGAATATATTGTGCTTGACGGAGGTTCTACCGATGGGACAATCAGCATTATCCGGAAATATGAAAATGACGGCCGTTTGTCATGGCTCAGCGAGCCTGACGGGGGTATTGCGGATGCATGGAATAAAGGCATAGGAATGGCTTCAGGTGAATTGATCGGCCTGATCAACGCCGACGATTGGTATGAGGAAGATGCTTTGGAAAAAATTTTACGACGCAGGAGTAATGTCCCGTCCGTTTTGTGCGGCAACGTCAGGCTTTGGAACAGTCCCGGGAAATTCAATACCAAAAAGAGCTCGATTAAAGGAATCCGGTCACAGATGACCATCTGGCACCCGGGAATGTTTTGTCCGCGGGAAGTTTATACCAGGATTGGTTTATACGACACACACCTGAAAATAGTAATGGACTATGATTTTGTGGTCAGGTGCTATCTGAAAGGTGTTCCGTTCGAAATTATTGATGACGATATAGCGAACATGAGCTTTGGCGGAGTCAGTAACCGCTTGATATCAAAATCGATGAAAGAGTCTCTTGACATCAAAAATAAGTATTTTGGAATCAGACCAAGGCACTTTTTTGAATATGCTTTCTTTCAGGCATACTTCCATGCCATAATCCTTTTGAAGAGAGTGGTTTATGCATAAGCATCCGCCAATCGATATCCTGTTGTCTACTTACAACGGAGAAAAATATTTGAGGGACCTGATCTCATCTTTACTGAATCAGACCTGGCCCGGATGGCGGTTGTTAATACGGGATGACGGATCTACGGACAGGACTTTGGAGATCATTGATTACTACGTGAGGTCTTGCCCCGGAAAAATAGAGCTGATTCAGGACGGAAAAGCTCATGCCGGTTCTACTTTATCATTTTCATTCTTGCTCGGAAGCTGCTCGGGCAGATACATCATGTTGTGTGATCAGGACGATGTCTGGTTTAAAAGCAAAATCGAGGTGACATTCAGAGCCATGCTCAAGCTTGAAGAAAAATGGAAAGATATTCCGTTGATGGTGTTCACCGATTTGATTGAAGTGGATGAGAACTTGAATTTAATTTCCGAATCGTTTATCAAAAGTCAGAAACTGTTCCCATCGGTCATTGCCGATCCTGTTAAACTTCTGGCATTAAATGTTGTCGCTGGCTGCACTGTTATGATTAACAAAAAAACATTGGATTACATATTGCCGATCCCTTCAGAATATGTTACGCACGATCAATGGATTGCCGTCATTATTGCAAGGTACGGGCGGATCAGATTCCTGTCTGCTCCAACGATTTTCTACCGCCAGCATTCGGCGAATGTTTTTGGCGCAAAGGATATCGGTCCCAGTTATTTTGTCAGAAAGTTGAGGGCGCCCCTTGATCAATTGCGGATTTACCATGCATTAATTACGGGCTTACCATTCCGTGTCAGTATATGGAAGTTTTTATTTTACAAAATTTTTTTCACAATCAGGCGTCTGATGAAATAGTTCTTTGAGAAAGAAAGTAACTTAAATTCTTGCGCTCAGAGGCTTGACAGTAATATAGAATGACATGAAAATCGCAATTATAGGAACCAGAGGAATACCCAATTATTACGGAGGATTCGAGCAATTTGCCCAGTTCCTTTCCCGTGGCCTGACAAAAAAGGGACATGAGGTGACCGTATATAATTCACATAAGCATCCCTATGGAGAGAATGACTGGAACGGGGTCAACATCATTCATTGTTACGACCCTGAATATAAATGGGGTACTGCCGGACAGTTCATCTATGATTTTAATTGTATCCGGGATACCAGGAAGAGACAGTTTGATATTATTCTGCAACTGGGTTACACAAGTAATTCAGTGTGGGGATGGTTACTGCCAAAAAAGAAAAGTGTGGTTTCCACGAATATGGATGGAATGGAATGGAAACGTCCCAAATATTCAAAGTCTGTACAAATATTTTTGAGATTCGCAGAAAAGCTGGCTGTGAAGTCAAGCGATTTTCTTATCTCTGATTCCCTGGGAATTCAACAATATCTGTTCACCAGGTACAAGGTCGAATCGATCTATATTCCCTATGGAGCGGACCTGTTTTCCCGGATCGATCTTCAGGTGATTACCAGGTATAATGTCTTTCCTTTCCGGTACAACATGCTGATCGCAAGGCTTGAACCTGAAAACAGTATTGAGATTATCCTGGATGGTGTCGTTCAGTCCGAGCAGTTTGTTCCGTTTCTGGTCATCGGGAATTATCGTACAAAATATGGACATTATTTAAGGAACAGATATAAAAAGTACCGGTTTATCCAGTTCCTTGGAGGTATCTATAACATGAACGAGCTCAGTAACCTGCGGCATTTTTCGAACTTGTATTTTCACGGGCATACAGTTGGCGGTACCAATCCATCCTTACTGGAGGCAATGGCTTCTCAGGCTTTAATATGTGCACATGACAACATTTTTAACCAATCGATCCTGGGCCAGGATGGATTCTATTTTGAGAATGCCGGGCAGGTTGCCCGGTTCGTCAGGGAGGAAGCAAAGCCTCTTCATAAAGACAAGATTGAAGCGAACATCAGGAAGATTGAGACCATTTATTCATGGCCGGTGATCATTAATCAGTATTTAAGTCATTTTGAAGAGGCATTGAACAAAAAGGCGGGTTAATGATCAGCATTCCTGCAAAAGCGGGAAACTTCAGAATCAGCAGATATCTTTTGTATAAAATAATAGTAAGATGGAACAAAAAGACGATAAGATTATCAGGTTTTACACGAGACGGGAAGAGGGAGACGCAATTCATTTAAAATCCTTTATTTGTGAGCTGATCAGTTACCGGCGCTGGTTCATTCCATGCATCATCATTGGCATTGGCGTCGCGGTAATTTACAATTCGTACATCCCCGCAACCTATGCCGTGTCGGGTACCTTGTTTGTTGAGGAAAAGAATGAGGAGAGCATTAGTCTGAATACTATTTTTGATAACATTCAACTGAAGCAGGATGTAAAGATCCCGAATCATCTGGGCATCTTGAAGTCCTTTAGCCTGAACCGTCAGGTAATTGAAAACCTGGGTTGGGATGAAGAAGACAAAGACGCCTTGGCTCTTGATTATATCGAAAGGCTTGAAGTTACCCGGCTCGATAAAAATATGGATCTGATCAGTATATGGCTGAAAACCAAGTACCCTCAGAAAGATGTGAAATATGTGAATGCACTGGAAGATGCCTATATTGCTTACGGTATAAAGCAAAAGAATCAGGCATCAGAAAATACGATCCGGTTTATTAACGGTCAGTTGGCGGCAGTTGCCGACACATTGGGTAAAAACAGCGATTTGTATGCCTATCTGCTTGAAAAGCGGTCGGAGGCTGAAATCACCAGAGCTTCGAATGTCTCTGATGTGGAAATCGTTGACAGGGCAACTGAATCGACTGTCGTGGAAGTAGCGCCGCGAAAAATAATCAACCTGCTTTTGGGGATGTTTTTCGGATTCGCCGTACCATTTCTGATGATCATCCTGAAAGACTTTTTTAATGAAACCGTCGGGCATGAAAGAGAACTTGAAAAGCTGTCGCCGCTGCCGGTGTTGGGCCGTATCCGGCACAGCCCCTATTCAGACAAAATACCGGTTATTCAATACGGCCGATCATTAATTTCAGAATCTTTCCGCGAGCTGAGAACGAACCTGGAGAATTTATTTCAGGAAAAGAATGTCCTGGTAGCAGGTGTTCACTCAATTATCCCACGGGAGGGAAAATCATTTGTCGCTTTGAATCTGGCCTGCATCGTTGCCATGAATAACAGGAAGGTAATTCTGATCAGTGCCGATATGAGAAAGCCTGATGTACACGGATGGCTGGGGTTGAGTAACCAGCATGGACTCAGTAGCTATCTGGAAGGAAGCGATACTGTTGACGAAGTGATCCTGAAAACCCGGATCCCAAACCTTCATCTGATTCCGTCCGGCCCGGTTCTGCCTAACCCCGCAGAATTTCTGGACACAAATGAATTTGAGTTCCTGATCAATGAATTAAAGACACGCTACAACATGATCCTTTTGGATAATGCCCCGCTTGGCGTGGTTAATGAAGGTGCCATCATAAGACGTCATTCTGATATTGACCTTTTTGTGATCAGACAGGGGTATAGCAGTAAAAAGTTACTGGACGAGGTGAATAAGCTGACGATACAGGAAATGGAGAAGGCGGCGATTATATTGAACGATGTCAGGGTAGAGAAAGACTGTAAACAAAAAAAAAATCAGTATTACGAAAATGAGTATTTTACCGATGTTCCGCTCATGGACGTCAAACTGAAGAAAAGGGCTGACCGGTAATAAAGGGCATTCGTGCTTAGTATACCCGTTTTTATTTTGAAAGAGCATTTGGCTGCTGATTATCAGTAGCCAAATGCTCTTTGTTTGTTTATAAAGGGGCATTCTCATCAATCAGCTTTGCACTGTCGGCATCAAGAAAGAGCTCTGCTGAAGGATGTTTTCGAAGGATCGTTGACGGATATTCTTCGATGATCGGTTTATGGACCGTATTCAATGCGGCTTTAGCCTTGGTTTTTCCAGGTACTACACAAAAGATCTGTTTCGCGCTTAACAGCGCAGGAATAGTCAGGGTCAAAGCCTGTCGTGGTACCAGATCCAGATCATTGAAGCAACCATCGTGGACCTGCTGTATCCTTGAGACCGGATCCAGGTCAACGATTTTTACGAGCTCAGGATCTTGAAACAGGGCTACATGCGGATCATTGAAGGCAATATGACCGTTTTCTCCGATACCCATGAAGACAATATCTGCAGGATATTCCTGCAGTAAGCGGGTATAGCGGGAACATTCTTTTTCCGGAGGTTGTTGTCCGTTTATCAGGTTGACTGATCCAAATGGCACTTTTTTAAATATCCGGCGGTTCAGGTAATTTCCAAAAGCTTGCGGAGCATCTCCGGGAAGTCCGATATATTCATCCATATGAAACGCGTTGATTTTTTCCCAGTCAATTCCGGGTTGGCAAATCAACGCGTTCAGAAATTCATCCTGTGACGGAGCTGCCGCAAAGATGATGTTTAAATTTGATTTGGACTGAAGCATGGAAATAATAGCCTTCCCTGCCTTAAGCGCTGCATGTTCAGCCATCTCCATGCGGGTGTCGCAGGTGCTGACATGCAATAGGTCGATACAAAATTCTTTCTTCATTATTCGGTTATTCTGTGTAAATAATAGTTCCTTTTATGATCGTTTTGTTAATGTGGATATCCTGGTCAAAAATGATCATGTCAGCCTGTTTGCCAATAGTCAGACTGCCCTTTTGATTGAAGATCCCGCAAATTCTTGCAGGTGTTGCAGTCATCATTTGGACAGCTTCCGGAAGATTGACGCCGGCCAGTTGAACCATGGTCCTGACCAGGCGGTCGGCCGTGGCCACGCTTCCGGCGAAGGCTTTCCTGTCGGGCATTTTGGCGACTCCGTCTTCGACCAGCACCGTTTGCCCGGACTGGAGGCTTCCCAGAATGCTGTTGCCTTCAGGCATTCCGGCCGCTCGCATGGAGTCGGTTACCAGGGCGATCCGGCTGGCTCCCTTTGATTTATAGATCAGCTGCAACAGGCTTTGCGGAAGGTGAACGCCATCGGCAATGATCTCGACAGTCATTTCATCAATCAGGAATGCGCTTTCAATCACTCCGGCAAAGCGGAAGGCATTTCTTCGGCTTACTCCCGACATGGCTGAATAAAGATGGGTCATATGCGTAAAGCCGTTTTCAAATGCTTCGATCACCTCTTCATAAACGGCATCGGTATGAGCAATCGACGGCAGGATGCCGTTTAGGCTCATAAATCTTCCAAACCTCAGGGCACCTTTTAATTCAGGTGCGGCGCTCCACCGGATAATATCTTTCGATTCCCTGACAATGGCCTCATATTCGGTCGGATCAGGATTGCGAATAAACTTGGGATCCTGAGCCCCAAGCTGGTTTTTTGAAAAATAAGGACCTTCCAGATGCATGCCCTGCATGTGCGATCCGTAGCTATTTTTAGCAGAAGCTTCTCTGAAAACGGAGAGGGTATGCCTCAGTTCCTCCCCGCTGCTCGTCAGGGTGGTAGGCAGCAAGGTGGTGGTTCCATGCCGGGCATGCATTTCTACGGCTCCGAGGAAGGCCTCGACCGTGCCGTCCATAAAATCATGACCTCCTGCACCATGCGTGTGCATATCGATAAATCCCGGCGCAACATAACTGCCGCCGGCATCAACCACCTGACATGGGCCGCAAAAGGTACTTTCCGGTTCAATTCCGGTGATGATACCGTTTTCTGCCAGCAAAATATGGTGATCCAGTACCCGGTAGGGGGTAATAATTTTGCCGTTAATGATTTTTAGTCTGTTCATGGCAGCTTTTTGTTTGATATATTAAACTCATTCTTTTCAATTCAACCGGAAGAGATGCTTTTCAAATTATTCGTTCTTCTGTAACGCACTTCCTTTTCGGGGATGTCCTGCAGGCAGCCAATGTTTTATTTTATACCCGTAGCCGGCAAAAAAGATGAGATATAAATAGCAGGGCAGGAGGATCAGATAAGCATTGTGTACATTCCAGCTGTCGGCCAGATGACCATATATTAAAGGGGTAACGGCGTTTCCGCACAGGCCCATTACCAGAAGGGAAGAGCCAAGTTTCGTAAAACGGCCGAGTCCTTTGATGGCCAGCGGCCAGATATTGGCGTAAATCAGCGCATTTGGGAATCCCAAGGCAATAAGGAATAGGATCGAAACGTCGAGCCGGTGCCCGAAAAATCCAATTTCACTGGTAATAAGCAAGACAGCCGCTGAAAGAATAAAGCCCGCAATGGTAACCGTGAGCAGGGCATTTCGCTGGTTGATGAACCGGGGAATAGCGACGATCCCGGCCAAATATCCAAGCAACGCCGCAGAAAGGGTATAGGAAGGGAAAATTTTTGCTTCCAGCAAGGTCATTCCCATAGATTGGGCATAGCCGATGATTGTATCGATGGCGATGATCTGGGAGCCGACATGAAAGAAAATGGCAAGTGCGCCCAGGATCAGATGGGGAAACTGCCAGATGCTGGTCTTTCCGTTTTCCCCTTCGGCAGTCTCTTCCTTATTGGCCTCACTTGTGTTGATCTCGGGCAAGGGTGAAAAATAGATCAGCAATCCAACCAGAAACAAAAGGACTCCCAACACCGTATAGGGGGTGATTACCCGCTTTAACAGTTCATGCAGAGCGGCAGCCTTTTCGGCTCCGGTAAGGGTTCCTTCGTTGATGGCATTCATGACCTGGTTATCACCGATTTTGAAGATGACAGCAGCAAACACAAGGGGGGAGACAATCCCTGCAAATTTGTTGCAGATACCCATGATGCTGATCCGTTGTGCAGCCCGTTCGATAGGACCGATAATGGTGATATAGGGGTTGGCTGCTGTCTGGAGAATGGCCAGCCCTGTACCTATTGAAAAGAGGCCGAGCAGAAAAACCCCGTAAGTCTGAGTAAGCGCTGCCGGTACAAAGAGGAAAGCTCCCAGGGCCATCATGAAGAACCCGAGCATCATTCCTTTTTTGAACCCCAGTTTCTCGAGAAGGAGAGAGGAAGGGACTGACATCACCAGGTAAGCAATATAGAATGCAAATGCCACCAGGTAGGATCGGAAATTGGAAAGATCGAGCGACAATTTGAAATACGGGATCAGAATGGAATTCACCCACGATACAAATCCAAAAATAAAGAACATAAGGCCAATAATAGCGATCGATAATACTGAAGTTTTTTTATCCATTGATACTGGTTTTTTCCACAGGTTGCGGATTGATTCAACTCTTCTGCTCACTTTATCCCATTCCACGCGTCTTTTTCTACGCATACCCGGTACGCCATGATTCCGGCAATGCTTTCCCCGAAAGCGAAACAGGGAACCGGACGGATTTTTTCCCTTCTTCCTTCTCCGTTTTCTTCGTCATAACACCATTTCCCAGCCTTTTTCGTATTTACGGCTCCAGAGCCTTTCGGCTTCATTGTCCCTGAGGATGTGTCCGTTCTTTGGATCGATGTCGAGCGAACGACTCATACGCTGCGCAATATTCCCGAGTTGGACCAGCAGCGTGCTCTTGTGGCCTGAATCGATATCGGATCGGAGGGTTGCACCTTTGGTAATGCCGTCAAAGAAATTCTGAATGTGCAGCGCATCGAGTTGTTGGGCGGGACTGGCCACATTACGGGGATCAATTTTTTCCTTGTCCTGTACGGCTTTGATTTCCTTCCCTCCAAGATCATAAAGGGTATAGCCATTACCACCGGTGATCTGCAGCGATCCTTTATCTCCGAAGAATTGGGCGCCTACTGATGATCCTTCAATACCGCGGGCATTGCAGCTGCGTCCTTCCCATGTCATGGTAAATCCTTCCCGAAAATCGATACTGATCACCTGCGTGTCGGGGGTTTCCCAGTCATCGTTGAACTGGAATCTTCCGCCGTTTGAACTAACCCTGACCGGGTAGTCCACGCCGGCTCCCCAACGGAGCAAATCGATCATGTGCGTACCGTTATTCAGTGCTTCTCCGGTACCCCAGCGCCAGAACCAATGCCAGTTGTAATGAACGTAATTGTCCTTAAAGGCAGTTCTCGGAGCTGGTCCCTGCCAGAGATCCCAATTCAGCCATTCCGGTACGTCCGCTTCCTTTCCGATGCCAATCGAAGGTCTTTGGTTCGTATACCAGCTTTTACCGAAATAAGGTTTGCCGATGGCTCCGGTTTTGATCTCCTCAATTGCCTTGATCACGTTCGGCCAGGAGCGGCGTTGGTTACCCATTTGCAGAACCCGGTTGTACTTCGGTGCAGCCTTTACCAGGATTTCTCCTTCCTGCGGGCTGTGGCTGCATGGTTTCTCAAGATAGACGTGTTTGCCTGCTTTCATGGCGAGCAAAGCCGCAGGAGCATGCCAGTGATCGGGAGTAGCGATGACCATTGCATCGATGTCTTTATTTTCGAGCGCTTTCCTGAAATCAGGCTCATTTTTCGGACTGCTGCCCGCAATTTTTGCAACGCCGGCAATGCATTTTTCGGCAGCCCTGCTATCCACATCGCTGATGCTGATAATACTGCAGTTTGACTGCATAGCAAAGTTATTGGAAAGAGCCAGTCCTCGCGAATTAACGCCCATCACTCCCACATAGATGCGTTCGTTTGCGCCTATGATGCCGCGGTAACTTTTTGCACTGAATCCTTGCAGAACGCCTCCAAATGACAGGGCAGCAGTTCCGAGGAGGGTTTTTTTGATAAAGTCTCTTCTGTTATCTTCCATGATATCCGCCGATGTTAAATTTTCAATGCTTTTTTACTTTCTTTTGCAGCTTTTTCCATGACCTCTCTGATGGATATCGGAATGCCGCCCCTATGTTTGCTCTCATCGGCTGCTTCCATAAAAGCCATAATTTCGATCGTTTCTTCAGGCGTAACAGGACTTACGCCTGTTTGGAAGAATTTGACGATCTCAAGCAGCAAAGGGTCATACCCGTTATACGATCCCAGAGTAACGACGGCCTTTTCTCCGAATATTGTTCCTCCGTATCCTGTTGCTCCAACCCGGAGGCCTCTGAACGAACCGATCCTGCCGTCATTCCACGTTCCGACAGCCACGTCCGTGTCGGCAGTTGCAATCCGGACAACCTTCTCACAACCTGTTCCCATTGCCGTGAAGAGTGTTTCAACGCCATGGATGCCATACCATGTGAAATCCGTATGGGTTTTTTCCAGTTTGCACGGGCTGTATGTTTCCGCACCCAGCACTTTTCCGGCAGAACCTTTCAAAACCTCGTCCATTCCTTTGATATATCGGAGAGAGGAGGCTGAGAATACGGGAACCTTGTAGTATTTTGCTGCATGGTAGATAGCAATGGCATCCGATAACTTTGCGGCAACCGGCTTGTCAATAAACAGGGTTTTTCCTGCTTTCATGACCGGCAAGGCTTGTTCCAGATGGCGCCGGCCATCGTTGGTTTCGAGCAACACCACGTCTACTTTGGGCAGGAGTGCTTCAATCGAATCGACGATTTCCACTCCATACTGTTGAACTTCTTTGGTATAGCCATCGATACGTTCCACGCTTGACTGGATATCGAGGCTTCCTTTGGGATAAGCGGCGACGATTTTGTAGCCCGGAAAGCTGTCCCCTGCAGAGGGACCGTTCAGTGCTTTTGTAAAAGCAACACTGTGAGAAGTGTCCAGGCCAATAATCCCGATCTTTTTTTGTTCCCGGGTACCGGCCAGCACAGAAGATCCGAATGCAATCCCTGCACCGGCAAGACCGCTTGATTTGATAAAGTTTCGTCTGTTAATCATATTGGTTGTTCGTTTAAGTTGTTGTTCATTTTTCACTGAAATTTAACGCTTTTATTCCTTGTTATTCTGTTTGTCGCCCCGGATCTAAAAAATGGGTGAAAAACTGATAAATCTGTTCGTTCGACTCTTCATTGGGTGAATGGTCTTTGCGGTTGGTCATGGCAACCCGGTTTTCATGCCCGAGCAAACGATTGACCCTGACGGTATGATTCAGGGCAATCCATCGCCCGGGAGGATCTTCTGATCCGCCCGAAACCAGGAAAGGCCGCGGAGCCATCAACGCATGCAGTTCGGTGAGGTCGTACCCTTCCCGTCTTAATTTGGAATAAAGCCCCCGTGCAGGATTATCAGGGGTAATTCGCCCGCGCGGGCGCCACGGTTTCGGGTGATAACCCAGATACCAGGGTTCCCAGTAGTTGACAGCCTCCCGCGATTCGTCAAACACAATCCCCGGATCAGACCAGACGGCACAGGCAAATTTTTCATACAGGCACGAGGCAAACATGGCCCATTTACCGCCAAAGGAATGCCCCATAATTCCGATACGGGTTGAATCGACACCTTCCCTGCGTGCCAGCACCTGCCAGGCGTTGGCTGCCGCGTATGCCAGGAGTGACAATGGCTGAACCGACGAGTTTTTAACAGAAGGATAGAAGAGCGCATATTCCTGCCTTTGTGAGGATTCGCGTGTACCGAGTGATAAGGTAATAAAACCCCGTTTTGCAAGCTGATAAGCAAAATCACGGTAAGGCTTTCCCCCTTCTCCAATGGCCGTTTCCGGCTCATAAAAAACCGTAATCACTGCAGGTTTGGAGCCTTTCTTTTCGGGGATGAGCAGATAACCGTCCGTTTTCTCGTCCGGCAGCCAGTAGAAACGGACGTGATATTGCATGAAATTTTCCCGTTTCACCGAATCCAGGTACTCAACCTGTTGTTTGACGATCAGTGAAGGCCAGGGACTCATTTGTTCATGCCAGCGGTTATGGATCTCATTGCGCCTTTGCCCCCAGTCAACGGGCGTTTTTACCGAATCGCCGTTATAAAACTGCAGGGGAGAGCGAAAATCGCCATACCGCTCTTTATACTCAGCGGGAGGGGAGAAGAATGACAAAAAAGAAGCGGGAGCCGTTTTATCATGCAATGTATTCACAGGTTGTCCGGTGACAACTCCGGCTTCTGCGAAAATAACGGCTATAAGGGCGGTAAAAAATTTCATTCGTTCAGGTATTGTCTGGAATCACTACCAGCAAAGATAATGAATAAATCTAATTTTACGCAATCGTTTGTGTAAAACTTGCAGATATTACTCATCAGGCTATGCAAAAAGCAAACCTTCCAGGGCGTATATTATGGGAGTAATAAGGCACAGGTCAGAGTGTACCAGTGCCAAAGAATTTTAATGTTTATAGTACCTGATAAAAGAGATAATCGTGCTATCAACTGTTGCAGGAAACACATTGGGTATTCCATACCAAAAAAAAGAGTCCAATCCTTCATAATTTGACTTTTTGATATGCTTTCCCGTAGGTAAATAGCTCGATACATCATTGGTGTAGCCTGCTACGGAAACCATCTTGTCAGGCCAGAGACTTTTGACGCCTAAACTATATTCGGTGGTTGTTTCCCTTGAAAAACCTACCAGTTTCCAATTTCCTATATTAAGCGTTTGAACGTAAACCGGGAGTGACGACGGCATTTTGTTTTTCACATAATGATCCAACATCAGATCACACCAGTTTAAATTCCTTTCTGCCACCATATCTCCTGGTTTATTCCTGTTTTGTTCCCTGAATGCAATGACCTCTTCTTTTGTCATGGGAGTAATGGGTATATGGATCGTATCCAGATAAAATGTGATTGGTCCGGTTATTCTGTTCATCTGTTTGCCTATAACTGAGATCACTTCATTGGCAAGCTTTTCTCCTGTTATCTGTTCTCCGTTATCTCTTGGATTAATGTCCCCCGCTGTCCCCTGCAGAAACACTGCGTTCGTCGCTCCTGTCCTTTCCTCAATCAATTTTCTGGCTACTCCCGGGTAATTCGCAGACAGGGTATAATGAAATTTTCCGGCAGTACTGAAAACCGGATGACAGGCAGCTATAAACAAATAGTTTTCGGCATCGTTATTCGTATAGTCAATTTTAATGACATCCACGTCATGATCGTATAATTCCTGATGATCTTTCAAACTCCTGTTATAACCAATATCCGTTTCACCTCTGCCAAAAAACAATTCTGCCGGATACATCTTGCTGATCGCTTTATCCACCGCATGAAGAATGCCTTTACGGACGGTTGAATAGAGATAAATGCTGTCAGGCCGATGGTTATGTTCCTGCCACGTTGCCCAATCCTGGGTTACCGGTGCAAAATGGGTATGAGATATATTAACAAATACGGCAGCAGGAGGGATACCTTTTGTTTTTGATATTTCACTTTTTATTGATCCGACAAACTGATCATTTAGCCCAACAACATCCACGCTGACAACAACGATGGTATTATTTTTATCTTTTACAGCAATCGCACGGGCAGACAGGTTCCCTTCACTCCGGTGTTCTCCCTTGTACAGTACATTTTCAGCACTTACCCCGTAAATTGTATTCCCAACCAGGATTATGTGCCGGATATCTTCTTTGATCGTGATCCCATTTTTGTAAGCTGCCTTGATCCAGTTGTAAGCGCCCGAAGAGACATCGCTTTGATAAAGAATATTTTCTTCTGTCATGGCAATCAACTTTTTGTTACCGACAGCCAGACTGATCATATTCTTCAATTTTAAGGATTCAATTTTTCTCCACTCCGGATTTCCTTTTAGAACGTCAGCTACCCACACCGATCCGTCTTCACCGGCAGCATAAAGTTTATTCTCCGAAGCGGCCAACGCTTTTACCGGATGATTGACAACTCCAATTTTGTTCCACCGGATTTTTTTTCTTTCCAAATCAGACTCAAACAATTCCCTCTCCTCAGTTACAGCAAAAAGTTTATTGTCTGAACCTGCTATAAGCCGGATATTGTTTGCTTCTCCTGCTTTTTCCCATGTTAAAACAGGTCCTGCCGCCTCCACCCGGAACAAATGACCGGCGCTTACAAAATAAAGTTTACCGGAAACTCCTGCTATTGCTGTGACATCAGACAACAGACCTTTATTCTTCCACTGAAGACTAAAACGACCCTCCCATGGAGCGGCATAACCTCCCAGTGACAGCGAAACAGACGAATCACCGGGTTCTATACTTTCCTGTGAGGTTCCTATCTGATAGGTATTTTGCGAAAAACTATTACATGGCAATAAGATAAGCAACAGCAATAGATTCTTTATATTTCTTATACATTTTTTCCTTTTCCTCCTTATCCGATGTCCCCTGACGGCATAAAACAAGATAAAAAGATAAATGGGGATGACGATCCGGTAAGCTGTTTTGGGAGTGCTGATATCTGTAAGACGTCCGTATAACAGCGGAATAATTGCAGCTCCCGAAATGGCCATGACCATCATGGAAGAACCGATCTTCGTAAAACGGCCCAGTCCGGCGATTGCCAATGGCCATATCGAAGGCCACATCAGCGAGTTTGCCAGCCCCAGCAATGCGATGAACATGACCGAAGTAAATCCCCGGGTTAGTAATGCCATCAGAATAAAGATCAATCCAAAAATTGCTGACAGGATCAGGGCATTTTTCTGTTTCAGGTATTTGGGTATCGTAATAATCCCGATTGTGTATCCCAAAAGCATGGCGAACAGGGTGAATGAGGAAAAAAATCTTGCCGTTGCCATCGGAATATCCAGAAAAACCCCGTAACCGATGATGGTATTTCCTGCAATGACCTCCACCCCCGTGTACAAAAAAATTGCAATGACACCTAATAAAAGGTGAGGGAACTGAAAAACTGTCTTCTTTTTTTCAGGGATCCTCTCCCCACAATCTGTGTTTTCTTCCTCCCCATCAATGTCGGGAAGATTTGAATAATGCAAAAAAACTGCAAGCAATAACAGGGAAATCATGATCAGCACATAGGGGACGACCACCCTTGAGGCAAGGGCATCCAGCTCCAGACTCTTTTGCTCAGCACTCATGGTGCTGATCTTCTGCGTGATCCCGTCAACGCCGTTTAATGCGATAAAACCAAGGATCGCAGGAGCCAGAACTCCTGCAACTCCATTGCATATTCCCATGATACTGATCCGTCTGGCTGCGCTTTCTATCGGGCCAATGATCGTTACGTAAGGATTGGAAGCAGTCTGTAATAAAGCCATGCCTGCACCCTGGATAAATAAGCCGGCAAGGAAGAATCCATAAGTCCGGGTCAGAGCTGCCGGCACAAAGATCAGCGATCCTGCGGCCATGATGATCAGACCGGCTACCATGCCTCTTTTATAGCCGCTGTATTCCAGGAACCATCCGGCAGGTATCGACATAAAAAGATAGGCGATATAAAAGGAAAAAGCCACCAGGTACGACTCAAAATTATTCAACTCGCAGGCGATCTTCAGATAGGGTATCAATACGGCGCTAAGCCAGGTAATAAAGCCAAATACAAAAAACAGTATACCGACAATGACAATCGGGCCGGAAATACTTCTGTGAAGTTTTTTTAATGTATTCATACATTTATATTTTTACAATTTGCGTATTGTCATCACCTCTTCGGAACGCACTTATAACGGTATGGAATTCATTACATGGATTTCACTTCGTTCAATTCGCTTCGCGGATCTCGCAAGCTCGATTCCCTTCGGGGATTTCCGCTGTGCTCCAATTCGCCGAAAAACATTGGCTTGGGCGTAAACCGCGGCGTTCATGGCTCGTTTCATACGTTTTTAATTCACCAATCACAACTTGCGTATCCCGCGTCATTACTTTGAGACGCCTCTCAACGGTATGGAACTCGCTTCGCAAATCTCGCGAGCTCGATTCATTACGTGGATTTCGATTCGCAAAAAAACATCAACTCGATCGTAAACAGTCGTTTACATGGCTTGTTTTATCCGTAAATCTTTATTTTCAATAGTCGTTTCTCTTCTTTGTCAGATGTTTCTCATGTTCAGTAATACTTAAGCAACCTTGGTATTACACTCACTCAAAACATTCCCGCCCGGCAAAGCCCCAAACTCCGTCTGGCCTTTGCTCTTGCTTAATTAAAAGGATCAGCTCGTTCTTACCGCTTGCCGGATTTTAATAATTGCGCCGGCAATTTTACGCATGTCTTCTTTGGTTCCCAACAGGGTGTTCTGGAAGATCCATACAGCTTCCTCGTAACAGGCTTTCTCCGCAACGGGACAGCAAACCCTGGTATAATCAACTTCGCGAGGAATTGCATAACACATGAAATTCTTTTGTTGGAAAAGTGGTTGCTTGTATAAAGGTTGCGGATATCCCATAAAACAGGGAACTCCTTCCTCCGAAAGCATTTTCGTAAATTCAACTTTCGAAAGATTATTGAATTTTGATCTGTCGTATTTAAAAATGTAGATGTGGTAACTATGCAGGGTTTCTCCAAGGCCTCTTGTCAAAGGACGGATTCCGTCTATTTTTTCAAGTAAGGAATTCAGATAAGATCCGTTTTCGTGCCGCAGTAAAGTTTGCGACTGAAGTCTCTTTAACTGACAGGAAAGTAAGGCTGCCTGCATTGGTGTAATCCGGTAATTACACCCAAGATTGTGATGTTCATACCACTGCCCTCCTTTAACACGACCTACATTGCGTAATGAGTTCATCAGATCGTACAGCTCCTCATTATTGGTAATGATCATACCGCCCTCACCACTGGTCAGATTTTTGGATGACTGGAAACTGAAACACCCGGCATCGCCGATACTACCAAGCTTTTTCCCTTTATATTCCGCACCATGTCCGTGACAGGCATCTTCGATAACCCGGAGATGATACTTCCGGCCAATTGCCATGATCGCATCCATGTCGCAGGCCTGACCTGCAAAATGGACCGGGATGATTGCTTTTGTTCTTTTGGTAATGGCTTTTTCAACTTCAACCGGATCAAGGTTATAGGTATCCGGATCGATATCAACAAACACCGGAACACAATTGGCTTCCAGCACGATTGAGGAAGTGGCAATAAAAGTATACGGCGGAATGATCACCTCATCTCCCGGCCGCACACCGCAGGCGATTAATGCAAGGCGCAACGCCACTGAACCATTCACACAGGTTAAGGCATACTTCGTTCCGCAAAAAGCGGCAAATTCTTTTTCAAACGACTCAACGATACCGTCACAATTCGGACTTCCCCAGTTTCCGCTTCGAACTACTTCTTCAACTGCTTGGACATCAGTTTCGTCGTAAACGGGCCATTTGAAATCTTTTTCAAATGTTTTTGCCTCTCCGTTAATTGCTGAATTCTGTTTCATTGGATTGATTGATCAAGATGGTTATAACATAACTGAATTGTTTAAAGAGAGGAAACGGGAGTGCACGCTACCGGCTGTATCCCTTATTTTATGCATTGGGCAAAGTAATCGATCTCATTGTAGTATCGGGCTCCTGCATCTCCCACAGGCACCTCTCGAATATGGGCTTGAGGCTTTCATTCAACAATTCAAAAGTACAGAACGCAAGGTGAGCAATGCTGTTATGAATTGTCTGATATTAATACTATCTTGCCCAATATTTCGAATAAATTATATTTTAAAATACAAAAAGATATTATGAAGCCCCAATTCCAGAAAATCATTATTAACCAGGGACAATCCTTTATTGCCAAAAAGCTGGAGCTTCCCCGTTTTGACCATGAGTTCCATTTTCATCCTGAGTATGAGCTGAAATACGTGATCCAAAGCAAGGGCAAACGTTTTGTCGGCGACAGTGTGGAGAATTTTCAGGAAGAGGATCTGGTCCTTTTGGGACCGAATATACCCCACTACTGGAAAAATGATCCGGAATATTTCGAGCGGGAAGATCTGAAAGCCTCGGCCTTTCTTTTCATGTTTTCAAAAGATTTTCTGGGTAAGGATTTTTTCTCTTTACCCGAAATGGCTCTCGTTAAAAACCTGCTAAATAAAGCAAAAGGCGGTATCCGTTTTCTGAATCCGGACAGAGAGCGTATCCAACACAGGATGGAGCAAGTCATTTCGTGTGATGGGCCTGCAAAAGTGATATTCATGCTTGATATCCTTCATGAACTGACAAAAGCTGAAATATCATCCCTGCTCACTGAGGAATTTATTTCCGAATTGCCATTGTTGAACTACAGCGATCATTCGATCGAACGCCTTCGGAAAGTGCACGAATATGTGATGATCAACTTCCACAACAGGATCCGGATCAAGGACGTAGCAGCAATAGCTAATATGACGACCTATGCGTTCTGTAAATACTTTAAGAAAAGTACAAAAAAAACATTCATGGCCTTTCTTGCTGAACTGCGGATATGCCACGCGAAGAAACTTCTGATTGAAAAAGCGGAACAGAATATTTCGGATATTTGTTATGCGTCGGGCTTTGATAATCTTTCCAATTTTAACCGGAAATTCAGAGCGTTGACCAATCTGACACCGAAAGAATTCAGGAATCAGTATATCACGAATTAACTTTTTGAAATCTCTCTTGAATATTTTTGGATCTTACGGACTGCTTCGGCGATCTGTTCCATATCAGTTCTTGTGCCGAGAAGCATGGTTTGATAAAACCAAACTGCCTCCTCTGCGGCCAGGCGGTCATTTTGAGGACAGGCATTCTGCTCAAGCCATTCTTTCATCCGTTTTTCCCCGTAAATTTTCAGATAATGTTTATTTGTTGCAAGATTCCTCACATACGGATCGTTGGGCAGTGAGCTGTAACCCCCGGAACAAGGAACGCCTTCCGCATGCAACGCATCAATGAATTTTGAACGATCCATCCCGTAAAATGCCGCCTTGTCATACCGGAACATATAAAGATGATACGCACTACGGGTAACTCCTTTATAGAGTTCCGCCGGTTTTATGCCCGGAATTTCGTTAAATATTTTTGTAAGGTATGCAGCATTCTCCGATCTCTTTTTAACCTGTTCTTCCAGACGCGTCATTTGCGCAAGGAGGATCCCTGCCTGGAATTCCGTGATACGGAGATTGGAACCCCTGGTTCCGGATCCCGGCTCCAGACTGGCTGAATCTGCACTTTGTCCCTGGTGGTGAAAGCTGTAACATTTTCTGATGAATCCCTCATCATTACTGATGATGGCACCTCCCTCCCCTGAATTCAGGTTCTTCGATGCCTGGAAACTGAATGCACCGCCCAGACCCCAGTTCCCGACGCATTTTCCCTTCCATTCCGCCAGATGCGCCTGGCAGGCATCTTCGATCACCGGAATGTGATGCTTGCCTGCTGTCTCCAGTATCTGATCCAGATCGGCCGGGGAACCGCCAATGTGGACCGGCATAATCACTTTCGTTCCGGCAGTGATCGCTCTTTCTATCTTGCCCGCATCGATCTGGAAACTTGCTATATCGGTATCCACGAATACGGGCAGAGCATAATTCAAAACAACCACATTGTAGGTGGCAATAAAAGTATAGGGCGGAATAATAACTTCATCGCCGGGCCCGATATTCAAGGCTCCCAGCATCGTATAGAGGGCACTCGTCCCACTCGATACCCCCAACGTATGTCTGGCTCCCGTGATCTGCTGATATGCTTCTTCAAACCGGGATGCCGTTTTACTTCCCAAACGGCACCAATTGCCACTATTCAAAACATTCAGCAGTTCATTCTTCTCAACCTCACCAAAAACAGGCCATTTCGGCCATTTCCCGCTAAAAGTCTTTGTCCCTCCCAAAATAGCCGGCTTTTGACCGGAACCGATACCTTTGCCAATAACCGGCACTCCTGTTGCCATCCCCAGGCCTGCAAGGGAAGCAGTCGTAATAAAATTCCTGCGATTCAGTCTTTTCTTCATGTGTGTGTGATTATTAACGTTTAAAATTACGGGAAACAGAACAAGAAGCTTTATCGTGATTTGTCTTATATTAATATTATTTTGCCAATATTTCTGTTTTGTTGATTATCTTTTAAACAAAAGAACATAATAAACCAGGATTAGCCAATTAGGCAGGAAAAAAGATGAGTTTTATGTTTTTGAGCATCATATCGCTTGGATGTAAAAAAGGAATTATTTTTATCATCAGGTAAATGCATCATTTTCCTTGGGGAGCAAGGGATTTTTTTGCAATTTTGTTCTCTGTAAGGCGTAAAATCTTTTAAAGACTTATAAGATAATAATTTATATTCTTTTTCCAGGAATTTTTCTCTATTTTTACAAATTATTTAGCTCAAAACGAATGTATTGGCATGCAAACTAACCAGTCAGAACTGCTGCTTGTTGATAAAATAAAAGCCGGAGACTATGATGCCTTTAGGTGTTTATATGAATGTTATTTCCAATTCCTTTGTAATTACGCCGCCAAATTTGTCAAAGATGGTTTTATTTCTGAAGACGTCGTCCAGGAAGTTTTTGTGAAGATATGGGAAAATCGTAAGCATTTTATCGTCAATACATCTGTCAGGTCTTATCTGTGCTCGGCTGTCAGGAACAGAAGCCTTAACAGGCTGGAGTCGGAATCTGCCAGGCAAAAGTACACAAGCAGATTTTTCAACAGTAAAAGCAATTTAGTCGATTCGGATGAACTGGAGCAGGAAGAGTTTAGAAATCACTTGTTCGATTGCATCGAAAAATTACCTCTCCGCTGTAAAGAAGCATTTGTACAAAGCCGGTTTGATAAACTCAAACAGGAAAGGATCGCCTTAAACCTGAATATCTCACATGCCACCGTAAAGACGCAGATCCATAAGGCGCTTAAATTGATCAGAGACTGTCTCCGGTTTTCCTATCCGGAATATTTTTAATTTTTTTTGATTGCCACATACACCTTTCATCCTTCAGAACTGTCATAGAAGTAAAAGACAGATAATCAGTGAAAGAGAAAGATTTAGTTGAGATCAGTTTTGCAATCCTTTCGGAAACAGCTTCTCCCGATGAAAAGATCCTGTTTCAGAAAATGATGGAAGAAGGTGAAAACCGAACTTTATTCAATCAATACAAAAAAATCTGGGAAGAAGCCGAAAAGATAGGATATTTCAGGAAGTACGATGCGGTCCGGTCATTTTACGAACTTGATAAGTGGATCATCAAAAATAAACGGACAAGGAAAAGGTATTTTATGACTGCAATAACGGGCATTGCAGCGGGGATTATGTTGATGTTGGGTCTGTTTGAATTCATCCGCGATGCTGATTTTGATCCGCGTCAACGAGCAATTGCTTTCGATACCGAGACGGGGAACCGTTCCGCGATCATCCTGCCCGACAGCACCCGGGTGTGGTTGAATTCAAAAACAAAATTTTGGTATCACGAAAATTACGATCGGGAAAGCAGGAAAGTTTATTTGTGCGGAGAAGCATTTTTTGAAGTCAGACATAGTGAGAACCCGTTTATTGTTCATGTTAATGACTTTGAAATTAAGGTTTACGGGACAGAATTCAATGTCTCCGCTTATCCGGATGACGAATCTGTTTTTACGTGTCTTGCATCAGGAAAGATCAGCATTCATAAGGAAGGGAAAAAGGAACTGTACATTGCCGAGGGACAACTGGTTAATTATGAAAGAAGAACTTCAGAATTTGGGATCAGCGTGGTCAATACAGAAGAATATTCTGCATGGAAGTCGAATAAGATGTACCTTCATGATGAGTCGCTCAGGGATCTTTGCAGAAAACTGGAACGGAAATTTACGATAAAGGTCTCTTTCATCCCTGAGAATTTGGCAGACAAGGTGCATTATACGGGCGTTTTCAGTGATGAAGATATCACCGAAATATTGGATGCGATTTCGATCGCGAGCGGATTAAAATATTCAAAGGAGGGTAATCAGTATACGATCAAATACAGGGACTAATAAAAACGTCAGGTGGTGGAACACCTGACGTTTAATATAACTCTAATGCAGCGCATTAGGAATTATTAACTAAAGTCAAAACAAAATTATGAAAAAAAACTTGAAAATGAGGCTATTTATAAGCCCTCATTTAAAAAAACTATTGCGAATTATGCGAGTGACCTTCGTTTTAGTTTTTATGCTGACATTTCACATGTCAGCAAGCGTCTATTCTCAACAAACCAGGTTGTCTTTAAACCTTAATGGTGTATCTATCCGCCAGGCTCTTAATCAGATTGAAGCACAGAGTAAGTACAAATTCCTGTTACAGAGTGAACGTTTGGATATTGACAGAAAGATCAACATTCATGCCGACCAGGAAAGTATAGACGATATTCTGAATGAGATTTTTGCCAATCAAGGCATTAGTTATGTTATTACAGAGAAGAACCTGATCATTATCAATCCTCCCGGACAGGAAAATGCTGTTATAGGTGGGACCCAGCAGGACAGAACGGTCAGTGGCACCGTCACTGATCCTTCAGGATATCCTTTGCCGGGTGTAACCGTAGCTATTAAAGGAACTGCACAAGGTACTGTATCAAACAGGACAGGGAATTATATACTTTCAAGAGTTCCGGGCGACGCGGTATTGATATTTTCATTTGTGGGGATGAAAACGCGGGAAATTGAGGTAGGTAATTCGACGAATATCAGTGTAGTCATGGAGGAAGAGGTCACGGCTGTCGAAGAAGTTGTGGTGACTGCTTTTGGTGTCACCCGGCAAAAAAAGGCTTTGGGGTATTCGATCACCCAGGTCGGATCGGAAGACATTGAGCGGACAAAGGATAACAACGTGATCAATACCCTTTCCGGCAAAGTGGCCGGCGTCCAGATCTCCCGTAATGCCAGTGGCGCAGCAGGTACTTCTCGTGTCGTGATCAGAGGGAACAAGTCGCTTAGCGGCAACAATACGCCGTTATATGTGGTTGATGGAGTGCCTGTTGACAATACCCAATTGGGAGAAGCCGGCCGGTACGGGGGAATTGACCAGGGTGATGTACTTTCCACGTTAAACCCGGCCGATATTGAATCCATATCGATTCTGAAAGGCCCAAATGCGGCAGCGCTCTATGGCTCGCGTGCAGCTAACGGTGTCATTTTGATCACCACAAAAACTGGCAAGGCCAGAAAGGGGATTGGTGTGACCATGAATGTATCCCATACCTGGGACAGCGCTTTGCTTTTTCCTGATCTGCAAAATAATTACGGGCAGGGTTCCGACGGAAGGCTGCCTGAGGGGACAGATGGCATTCCCTATACATCGACGGGTGTCGACGGCAGCTGGGGTCCGAAGATGGAAGGGCGGCAGGTAAAGGACTGGACAGGAAATGTACAGGCCTTTAGTCCGCAGCCGGATAATATGAAAGATTTTTATCAGACAGGACATACAACCTCGGCATCTGTAGCTCTAAGCGGAGGAAACGAAAAAATCAACTCCAGATTCTCTTTTACAAATGACGATGTCATGGGTATCCAACCCACTAACTATGTTGGAAGGCAAACGTTAAATCTGAGGACTACGACGAAATTATCGGAGAAATTTTCTTCAGATGTAAAAATCAGCTACACGGATCAGTCTGTCATAAACCGGCCTCAACTGAGCGATATGCAGGGGAATCCCGCCTATAATCTGACGGTCATGCCCAGAAATGTGAGAACCGTAGATGCAATGAATTACGTGACCGCAACGGGGGTTGAAAATCTTTGGACATCCGATACCTATAAGGGAAATCCTTACTGGACGGTCAACAAACAAAGAACCTCCGAGAAACTTCAACGGATCATTGGTTTTGCTTCGCTTCATTATGATTTTACGGATTGGCTGAACCTGATGATCCGTACAGGTATTGATAAGTATGACCGGAAATATCTGTATTACAGGGCTAAAGGAACAAGGGTCTATCCAAACGGGAATCTTTCACAGGAGAAAAGGACCATGCAGGAAATCAACACCGACTTTCTGTTAACAGCCAAAAAGGATATTGGGCAGGATTTTAGCCTGAGTGTGAGTGCAGGCGGAAATATCTATGATCAAAAGCTAAATTACATCAACCAATCCGGAACGGTGTTTAAAGTTCCCGACTTTTACCATATCAGTAATTTAGTCAATTATGGTACAGGTTATTATGAACAACACAAACAAATCCGGTCCCTTTACGGGATGGGACAGGTTTCATTCAGGAATTGTTTTTTCGTGGATCTGACTGCACGCAACGACTGGTCATCGGCGTTACCTGCTGACAATAACTCTTATTTTTACCCTTCAGTGACTTCAAGCTTTATTCTTACGGATGCTTTTACCAATAGCTTCAATCCGGATATCCTGTCATTTTGTAAGTTCAGAGCTTCCTGGGCCAAAGTAGGGAATGATACAGCGCCATATTCAACCTTGATTTATTACTCATTCAATGCGGATTCCTATGACGGTCAGCCCACCGCAACACTTTCTTCAACGACGATCCCGGCAGTGGACTTAAAGCCTGAACTGACGTCTTCCTGGGAATTTGGCGCTGACCTGCGATTGTTTAATAACCGTGCCGGTGTTGATTTTACCTGGTATTCACAGGAAACAAAGAATCAAATACTGGATGCTTCCATTTCAAGGGCTTCCGGTGCTTACGTCAGAAAGATGAATGCAGGGAAAATCAAAAACAGCGGATTTGAAGTGCTGCTGACCCTATCACCGGTTAAAAGTACCAGCTTTTCCTGGGATATTTCACTCAACTATGCAAAGAATAATTCAGAAGTCGTTGAGTTGATGGAAGGTATTAATACCTATCTGTTAGGTGCAGACCGGCTGGTAAGCGTCGAGTGCCGCCCAGGGGAACCCTACGGTAACTTATACGGGGCAAAATGGCTGAGGGATGATCGAGGTAACCGGATGGTTAATTCGAATGGAATTCCGCTTTATGACGGAACAACAAGCAATTATCAGCTCATCGGGAATTTCAATCCGGACTGGACCGGAGGTATCAGTAATACGCTGACATATAAAGGTCTGTCATTGTATGCATTACTGGATATCCGTATGGGAGGGGAATTCCTTTCCTTGTCAAAATACTATATGGCTGCATACGGGACCTCGGTTGAAACCCTTGAAGGCCGTGCGGCATGGTATGCATCGGAGGCTGCCAGGGAAAGCGCCGGAAAGACTCCGGCGGAATGGACCGCTACGGGAGGATATATGGTCGATGGTGTCATCGCAGAACAGAATGGGTCCCAATATGTTTCGACAGGTGAGAAAAATAATATCTATATAAATCCTGAAGATTATTTCGGACGTGGTATTGGCGAAGAATATATCCAGGATGCTTCGTTTGTCAAATTAAGGGAAGTCGCGGTCAATTACGAGATACCGAAAAGATGGTTAAGTAAGACCCCCGTCCAGACAGCTTCAGTTTCCCTGGTGGGAAGAAACCTCTTCTTTCTATACCGGGAAAGTAAGGATTATGATCCGGAAAGTACCTATAACAGCTCAAATTATGGCGCCGGAGTGGAATCGCACGCCATGCCTACCTCTAAAAGCCTCGGGTTCAGTGTGAAAATGACATTTTAGCCAATTTTAAATCCAAGAAAATGAGACGGACAATATTTCCTTTTAAGATCATTTTAATTCTTTTTTGTACATGCTTTTTTTCATGTCAGGAACTTGAAGATATTAATCAAAATTCAAATTCATTGACGGAAATGCCTGATAATTATTTGTTTACTAATGCAGCTAAATGGTCATGCTCAGAGGCCAGGCAACTTCTTTCCAGGACACAGATCTTTTTTACGGGATCCTGGTCTCACCTGTATTCAACTCCTTATGCCGAAGACCGTTATGACTTCAATGCCGATACGGATGATGAGGACCTCGTATGGCGCGATCTTTATTCGACTGAATTAAGGAATGCCTGTGTCCTTGTTAAGATCACGGGTGAAGGCGGCACAAACCCAAATGCCGTCCGAAACGCGATGGCTCAGATCGTTTCTTTTATTACTTATGTAAAATTAACCGATCTGTTTGGGTCCGTTCCGTATACGGAAGGGGGAAAAGGGTTTTCGGGCGATATCATCACTCCGGCGTACGACACCCAGGAGTTCATCTATCATGACATTATTACCAGACTGGGTGATTGCATTAACGTGTTTGAGACCGGAAATGAGGCGGACGGATATGGCGCAGCAGATCCCTTCTACGGCGGAAAATTGGATAAGTGGATCAAGTTTGCCAATTCATTCAGGCTTCGGCTTGCCATGCGAATGAGGTTCGCAGACCCTTCGGGAGCCGCCACAGCCATTACGGCCTGTCTGGGAAAACCCCTTATGGAAAGCAATGATGATAACGCGAGGATCCGGAATTTTGAGGCCACTTCGACCTACCTCTACAGCGGATGGTATGAAACGTTCCAAAATGAAGGGAAAAGTTGCCGGCCCAGCAGGATGTTGATCGATTTTCTGAAATCGACCGACGATCCCCGTTTGCCGGTCTTTGCCATTGCTAACACTTCGGGTAACTATGAAGGTATGCCAAACGGTATTACTGCTGCCGCTCGTGCTTTGATCGCCGATGGCGATATATCCAAATGGCAACCGGTCATGTACGCCAAGACAATCCCTTCGTACTGGTTATGTTATTCCGAAGTCTGTTTTCTCAAGGCCGAAGCAGTATTGTACAGTTTAGGAGGGTCGGGTGCGAATACGCATTACCAGAACGGGATCCGGGCGGCAATGGCACAATGGGGGGTCAGCGAGGCCCAGATCAGTCACTTTCTGGCCACCGAACCTGAGGCCACCTTAACAGGGAACACGGAAGATAATTTCAGAAAAGTATGCACCCAATTGTGGCTGTCATGCGTCACAAATAACTATGAGGCTTATAATGTGGTAAGAAGAACCGGTTATCCTGTTGTTCCGGTACGGACAGGGAACGAAGATCCTGAACTTGCCCTGGGGATAACAAGTGGTCAACTACCCGGGAGGATGACCTACCCCAGCACGGAAGTCACGATGAACAAGGCAAATTACGATGCAGCGGTGGCTGCACAGGGTGCTGATGTGAGAACCACTAAAGTGTGGTGGGATGCGAAATAAGGAAGTCAGGATGCCTGTTTAACAGGCATCCTGACTTCCTTTGGTCATTGATCACTGTTCCTTTTGACGGTGTATCCATGTCGAAGAATAACCCGTGCAATTGATGTTTGAAATAATAATATTTACAAGATGGCAAGAATATTCATAAAGTTAAGTATGACTTGTCTGCTTTTCGTAATAACCACTTCAGTGATGAACGGGCAGGGAAGTGGTACCTGCCACGTATTGATCCCTGAAATTTCAGGATCGTATGAAGGTGAATGTAAAAAGGGGTTAGCCGATGGGATGGGGAAAGCAACAGGTGTTGACCAATATGAAGGGGAATTCAAAAAGGGTTACCCGAACGGTAAAGGGAAATATACCTGGAAAAATGGAGACAATTACGAGGGAGAATGGAAAAAGGGAGTCAGGGACGGTTATGGACTTATGACAATAAATATGGAACCAAAAGACAGTATAATAACAGGATACTGGTTGGAAAATACGTTCGTCGGGCAGGAGAAGTTTCCTTATAAAGTAAATCAGAAAAGCATTAATATTGTCAACATCCGGTTTTCCCGTTTAGGTCAGGAAAAAAATCAGATCGAAGTGGTGTTTAATGAAAACAGCAAGCCCGTACCGGTTTTTGGTTTTAATGTCACGGAACTGATCGGTCATTATGCAAATATTACGAAAACCGATTTCTCCAAAACCTTGAATTCCATAATCTTTCCTTTTAGGGGAGAAGTCAATGCAGACAGCTACTATTTTGATTTTACGATCAATCAAAACGGAATGTGGAGGATCACGATTGATGTAGCAACAAAAAAATAAAAGGAAAAGCGTTCAGTTAAAAGTATAAAATAAAATACGTAATGATACATATTAAATTTGCTTTGCTGGTCAGTGCTGCACTCATTCTGGCGGTTTTAAACTGGGACTGTAATCAGGAACAGAAAGAGCAAAACGAAGTAAGGGCAATCTGGCTTCATACGAGTTTATTCGACAGAAATGAAGGAACAGCCCGTAAGCAGATCTCTGCTTTATTTGATTCTTACAAGGACATTGGGATCAATAATTTGTTCTGCTACAATACTCTGATGGACGAACATCATCTGGGATGGGATTATCTGGGGGTGCTCATTGAAGAAGGGCACAAACGGGCGATTAAAATTCACCCGATTTTTTATCCGGGTCATGAGATCAGTCTTGAGAAGGAGATGATTGAACATCCGGGATGGCTGATACAAAACATGGACAGTACTTTTTATCCTGGCTTTAACATGGCTTTGCCTGAAGTTCGCAGGTACTGGCTGGACCGCATTTCAAAGGTGCTGGCTTATGACATTGACGGTATTCATCTCGATTATATCCGTTTTCCTGTGAATCAGCGATTTAGCTATGACAGTCTCACCTGTTCAATGTTTAAGAAGGAATATGGTTATACGCCTCTCGAAGTCGCACACGACGGGGGGAGTATGATCTGGTGCGAATGGATCAAATGGAACGGGAAACAGGTAACTGCGTTGGTAGGCGGGATCAAAGACCTGATTGTGAAGTCCGGGAA
>JBDKTZ010000604.1:0-5988 GCA_039679975.1 Prolixibacteraceae bacterium | reverse complement strand
CCAGCATCAATCTTTTGAATCAATATATTAATATTCCTGATCTGAGAATAATACCATTCATCCATAGTTCCATCTGATAACTGACCATACATAACGGCAACGTCATCACCTTCGTATGCCTCATCTGAATATTGGGAAACATCAGGCCAGCCAGGTAAATTATCGAGGTACAGTTTGTTAAGATATGCTGCAGCATAGGTTTCATTTCCCCAAACAATTTCATCGTCCAATGCCGACAAATCTCTTTTATCTAAAATATCACTACAACTTGTCAGGATAAGTAATAATCCGGTTATTATATATATAAATTTCATACGTTTATTTTTTCAAATTAGCTGTGTATAATTTTCGTACTAAACTTCATCTCTTTTTGAGTGGATACCAACGGTATGGAACTCGCCAATAAACATTACCTTGGGCGTAAACTGCGGCTTTCATGGCTCGTTTCATAACAAATTGGCAGGTAAGCGTGTTAATTTTCAAAACAAATCATCATGAAGACAAATAAAGCGAAGGCAATTTGGACGGGAACCCTGAAAGAGGGGAATGGTCAAATGAGTTTTGACCGCAGCGGAGTTTCATTTCCATATAGTTTTAAATCCAGGTTTGAAAACGGCGACGGGGCCAACCCTGAAATGCTGATTGGTGCGGCGCATGCTGGATGTTTTTCGATGGCCTTTTCGAACATGCTTTCTGAAAAGGGTTATGAACCAGTGGAAATCTCAACCACTGCTGAAATCAGGCTTGATTCTACCGACAAAGGATTAAGGATCACATCCAGTCATTTGATCGTGGAAGCAAAGGTTGGGGAGATTGATGAAGAGACATTTCAGGAGATTGCAAAAGAAGCAAAAGAAGGGTGTCCTGTTTCACAGGCATTGGCCTCCGTAAGGATTACGTTGAGTGCCACGCTGAAATGAAAATAAAAGCCGTTCCGGGTTAGCGGAACGGCTTTTATTTCATGTGTCTAACAGATTGACTTAACGGTTGTTTTTAATATTGGCCTGTGCTGCTGCCACACGGGCGATAGGCACGCGGTAAGGAGAACAACTCACATAGTTGAGACCCACGCTGTCGAAGAATTCAACAGAACTTGGTTCTCCTCCATGTTCACCGCAAATACCGACTTTCAATTCAGGTTTTGTAGAGCGTCCTTTTTCCACACCCATTTTGACAAGCTGACCTACGCCATTTTGGTCAAGAACCTGGAATGGATCCTGTTTAAGGATACTATTGTTAAGATAATCGGGAAGAAATTTACCTGCATCATCACGGGAATACCCCAGGGTCATTTGCGTCAGATCGTTTGTGCCGAATGAGAAAAAGTCTGCTTCTTTTGCAATATGATCGGCAGTTAAGGCCGCACGCGGAATTTCGATCATGGTTCCCAGCAGATAATCAATTCGTTCGCCTCTTTCCTGAAATACCTGTTCTGCGGTTGCCCTGATCACGTCGGCCTGGTTCTTTAACTCTGCAAATGTTCCGACCAGGGGGACCATGATTTCAGGACGGGCGTCAACTCCCCGGGCTTTCAGGTTAAGAGCAGCTTCAATAATAGCTCTTGCCTGCATGGCGGTGATTTCAGGATAGCTGATCCCCAAACGGCAACCACGATGCCCCAGCATGGGGTTAAACTCTTCGAGTTCTGCAATTTTAATTTTAACCATCTCAATCGAGATGCCCATTTCATGTGCCAGCTCTTTTTGTGTGGCTTGCTGATGGGGTACGAATTCATGTAATGGCGGATCAAGCAGCCGGACGGTTACTCCATAACCTTCCATGGCTTCAAAAATTCCTTCAAAATCGCTTCTTTGATACGGCAACAATTTTGCCAGCGCTTTTTCCCTGTCTTTTTTTGAAGAAGAAAGGATCATTTCACGCATGGCTTTAATGCGTTCACCTTCAAAAAACATATGTTCTGTTCGGCAAAGTCCTATTCCTTTCGCGCCAAAACCTCGTGCTACCCTCGCATCGTTCGGTGTATCGGCATTGGTCCGTACTGACATACGTGTAAATTTATCAGCAAGATCCATGACTTTTCCAAAGTCGCCCCCCATATCAGGAGTTTTGGTTTGGACTCTGCCTTCGTATACTTCACCGGTTGATCCGTTCAATGAGATCCAATCACCTTCTTTGAAAGTTTTTCCGCCTGCGTCCATTGTCCGGGCTTTATAGTCAATTTTTACAGATCCGGCTCCCGACACGCAGCATTTACCCATTCCGCGGGCAACAACCGCAGCATGCGAGGTCATTCCTCCACGGGCTGTCAGGATACCACGGGCTACATTCATTCCTTCCAGATCTTCGGGCGATGTTTCAATCCTGACCAGGATCGTATTTTCATATTTTTTTGCTTCATCGGCGAAAAAGATGATCTGGCCGGTCGCGGCACCGGGAGAAGCCGGAAGTCCCTTTGCCAGAATAGTCGAATTCTTTATAGCCTGGGCATCAAACACAGGGTGAAGTAGTTCATCAAGCTTATTGGGTTCGACGCGCAACAAGGCTGTTTTTTCATCGATTATGCCTTGTTCAAGCATATCAACAGCAATTTTTACCATTGCTGCGCCGGTACGTTTTCCGTTACGGGTCTGGAGAAGCCATAGTTTACCTTCCTGAATAGTAAACTCCAGGTCCTGCATGTCTTTATAATGAGCTTCCAGATTTTCCTGAACCTTCATGAGCTGCTCATAAAGCGAAGGCATTGTTTCTTCAAGGGACGGGAAACTGGCCTTTCTTTCTTCTTCAGAAACTCCGGTCAATGCAGCCCAGCGTCTGCTTCCTTCAAGCGTAATCTGTTGAGGAGTCCTGATTCCTGCAACGACATCCTCTCCCTGGGCATTGATCAGGTATTCGCCGTTAAACAGATCTTCTCCGGTTGCCGCATCGCGTGTAAACGCAACTCCCGTTGCAGAAGTAACACCCATATTCCCAAATACCATAGCCTGTACATTCACGGCTGTTCCCCATTCGGCCGGGAAATTATTCATTTTGCGGTAATAAATGGCGCGATCATTCATCCAACTATCAAAAACGGCATATATGGCGCCCCATAGCTGTTCCCATGGATCGTCGGGAAAACTCTTTCCGGTTGTTCTTAACACGGCTTCCTTAAACCTGATCACCAAAAGCTTCAAATCGGCAGTGGTGAAATCCGTATCAAGTTCAATTCCTTTTTCTTCCTTGAGTTTTTCCATGATCTCTTCAAAAGGATCGATATCCTCTTTACTTTCAGGTTTCATTCCAAGGACAACATCACCGTACATTTGAACGAATCGCCGGTAAGAGTCCCATGCAAAGCGCTCGTTACCTGATTTTTTTGCAATACCTTGTACAGCCAGGTCATTTAGACCAAGATTTAATACCGTATCCATCATGCCAGGCATTGAAACGCGGGCGCCTGAACGAACGGAGACCAGGCACGGGTTATTCTTGTCTCCAAAGATAGTGCCGGTAAGCTCTTCGATTAGCGCCACCGCTTTTTCAACTTCGTCTTTAACCGTATTTGAAACAGCTTCTTTTCCCTGTTCTGTATAGATGGTGCAGGCTTCTGTGGTGATTGTGAAGCCCGGGGGAACAGGAACTCCAATCAGATTCATTTCCGCCAGATTTGCGCCTTTCCCACCAAGAAGGTTTTTCATATCTGCTTTTCCTTCAGCCTTACCATTGCCAAAGGTATAAACATACTTTGCCATAAAACGTTTTTTTGGATAGTTATAAACTAAAAATTTTAGATTTCCATTGCTAATGTAGGTGTTTTTAGAACCTGAAACAAAAAACACTGTAAATAGTTGTCCTCCGCCGTTTGTAGAATATTTTAAAGGCCTGAAAATCAAGTTGAAATGAACAGAAGATTTTATTTTACAAGATCCTTCCTCAGTTTAATAAAAATATTTAACAATTATTAACGTTGATTGAGCGTTCTTAACGGTTCTGTAGTTTAATTTTGTAAACAGGTTATAGTGATGGTTTTAAGCATATTTTTTCATAGAGATAGGTTTGGTTAAGTTAAGAGAAAGGATGGTGAGCCATCCTTTTTTCTTTTCCGCCGGGCACTTGCCAGGCTACGCCATGAAGCAGATTCTTTTTTTGTTAAGTTGTCAGAACGTCTTTCCGTAATGCGACTTTTTTTCCGTCACAATCATTTAATTATGGACATTTTGTCCGGACGAGGAGTCAAATGCAGAATGGCTTTTCTTTTGAAGGAGGGGATTGCCATTTGCAAATGAACCGAATAAACTAAGGATTACAGGAAGGAGAAAGAGTTATGAATTTTAACAATTTTACGATAAAATCGCAGGAGGCATTGCAACATGCATTTGAAATTGCACAATCCGGACAGCAACAAGCTGTGGAGACCGGTCATATTTTAAAGGGTTTGCTGCATTCCGCAGAAAACGTGACGGGTTTTCTACTGAAGAAACTGGGAGTGAATGTTTCCATTTTTCAGCAGGCGCTTGATCGGATCGTTGATTCGTACCCCAAAGTTGTGGGAGGAGAGCAGTATTTGTCGGGTGACGCGAATAAGACTTTACAGAAATCGATTGACATTTCAAGGAAAATGGGTGACCAGTTCGTATCGGTCGAACATATCCTGATTGCCCTTCTTGAAACAGGAGGAACTATTGCCTCTCTGATGAAAGATAACGGAATGAACCGGAAAGATCTCGAGGCTGCAGTTGCAGAACTTCGTAAAGGAGCAAAGGCCGATAGTCAGACGGCAGAAGATCGTTTCAATTCACTGAGCCGTTTTGCCATTAATTTGAATGAAAGAGCGCGGAGCGGAAAACTTGATCCTGTTATTGGCCGGGATGAAGAAATAAGACGTATTTTGCAAATACTGACTCGCCGCACCAAGAACAATCCTGTTTTGATTGGTGAACCTGGAACCGGTAAAACAGCCATCGCTGAAGGATTGGCTCACCGGATTGTACGTGGTGACGTTCCGGAAAACCTGAAATCAAAGCAAATCTTTTCACTGGATATGGGCGCTTTGATTGCAGGAGCTAAATATAAAGGTGAATTTGAAGAGCGGCTAAAGGCCGTGGTGAATGAGGTCATTCAGTCGGATGGCGAGGTTATTTTGTTCATCGACGAGATTCATACCCTGGTAGGTGCCGGTAAGAGTGAGGGCGCCATGGACGCAGCTAATATCCTTAAACCTGCATTGGCCCGAGGAGAGTTAAGAGCCATCGGGGCGACGACGCTCAATGAATACCAGAAGTATTTTGAAAAGGATAAAGCCCTTGAACGTCGTTTCCAGGTTGTTATGGTCGATGAACCCGATACCATGAGTGCGATTTCCATTCTTCGTGGTCTGAAAGAACGCTATGAAAATCATCATCGGGTGAGGATTAAAGATAATGCGATTATCGCGGCTGTTGAACTGTCGCAACGTTATATCACGGATCGCTTTCTGCCCGACAAAGCCATTGACCTGATGGACGAGGCTGCTGCCAAACTGAGGCTCGAAATGGATTCTGTTCCGGAGGAACTCGATGAGATTGAACGTAAGATCAAGCAGCTTGAAATTGAACGGGAAGCCATCAAACGTGAAAAGGATGAGGTAAAATTAGCTTCCCTGAACAAGGATATTGCCAACCTGAAGGAAGAGCAGTCACGTTACCGTGCCCGGTGGGAGATGGAAAAATCGATTCTGAACGGCATTCAACAGAATAAGACTGAAATTGAAAATTTGAAATTCGAAGCGGACCAGGCTGAGCGGTCCGGAGACTATGGCCGGGTGGCTGAGATCCGCTACGGTAAAATTAAAGAAGCTGAAGAAGAAATTGTACGCCTGCAAAAGGAATTAAAGGATATCAAGGGAGAATCTTTAATTAAGGAAGAAGTGGATTCGGAAGATATTGCCGGGGTAGTTGCCCGTTGGACCGGTATTCCGGTTGTGAAGATGTTGCAAAGCGAACGCGAAAAACTTCTGCACCTTGAAGAAGAATTGCATAAGCGGGTCGTTGGCCAGGATGAGGCGATCCG
>JBDKTZ010000445.1:0-3348 GCA_039679975.1 Prolixibacteraceae bacterium | reverse complement strand
AAAAGCGAAAGTTAATAATTAATTTAGCCGGAGAATAATTCGTCTGAAGGGTTTACCCGGAAAGGGACAGCGGGATTTTATCGGAGGGGTGATTTTCTTCTGGTTGAACAGAATGAACAGATTGTGCGGGCCGTTCAGTTTGGATACCTGGATTTATGACAGGGACATTGGTCTATGAATCAGAGCAAAATTAAACAGACAAAATAATAAATGTAAGATGAAAAATATGAGAAACTTACGGTATTGCACAATACTGATCGTGATGTTGTCCCTTTTTTTAAGTTCCTGTGATCAACCTAAGGTAACCCCGCCGGCTGCGGTGGGTCCCGTGCCCGATGAACGACAAATGGGCTGGCATGAAATGGAACAAAATGCGTTTATCCATTTTACGATCAACACGTTTACGGATAAGGAGTGGGGATATGGAGACGAGTCGCCCGAACTTTTTAATCCGACTGATCTGGATGCGGATCAGTGGGTTTCAGTTTTAAAGGAGACAGGCTTCAAAGGTGTGATACTGACCTGTAAACACCATGATGGGTTTAGTTTATGGCCCACCGCTTATTCAGAGCATTCTATAAAAAACAGCCCGCTTCAGGGAGGGAAAGCCGATATTGTCAGGGAAGTCTCGGATGCCTGCAAAAAACACGGATTGAAGTTTGGTGTGTACCTTTCTCCATGGGACCGCAATCGTGCCGATTATGGTCAACCGTCGTACGTTGACTATTACCGGAACCAGTTAAAAGAACTTTTCACGAACTACGGGCCGGTGTTCGAGATGTGGTTTGACGGAGCGAACGGCGGCGACGGCTATTATGGCGGAGTTCGCGAAAAACGGGAAATTGACAGGCGAAGTTATTATGACTGGCCAACTACCCTGGACCTGGTGCGAGGCATGCAATCGCAGGTGCTGTTTTTCAGCGATGCCGGTCCTGACCTGCGTTGGTGCGGTAACGAACGCGGAGTGATGGGTGAGACTAACTGGAACACGATCTCGGTCGATACACTCTATGCGGGGAAATCAGGGATCAGCGACTTGTTGAATTCCGGTTCGGAAGACGGCAACAAATGGGTACCCGGTGAAGTCGACACTTCCATCCGCCCGGGATGGTTTTATCATGCCTCGGAAGATTCGCTGGTGAAAACACCTGAACAGCTTTTCGATATTTACCTTAGCTCGGTCGGGCACGGATCAACGCTCCTGCTGAACATTCCTCCCGATCGCCGCGGAAAATTCCATGAAAACGACGTGGCCTCGCTGAAGGGTTACAAGGCCATCCTTGACAGCGTCTTTGCAACCGATCTCGCCCGTGGCGCTAACGTGAAGGCCTCTGAGGTGCGGGGAAATTCTTCCGATTTTGCAGCGCAACTGGTAGCCGATGCCGATCAAAATACTTATTGGACAACCAACGATGAAACGAAAACCGGCAGCCTTGAAATTGACCTGGGTGAAGAAAAGACCATTAAATTTGTGCAGTTGCAGGAGTTTATCAAACTCGGGCAACGGGTGAAATCGTTCACGGTGGAGGTCTGGCAGGATAATGCATGGAAAAAGGTTGCCGAAGGCACTACCATCGGCTATAAGCGGATCCTGAAAATCGATCCGGCAACAACCAGTAAGCTGAAAGTTACCATCACCGATTCGAAAGCCTGTCCGGTCATTTCGTCGGTCAGCCTTTATTAATTTCGAGGCGGTCAAAAAATACAAACTGAACGCAAAGACGCAAAGGCGCAAAGTTTGGTAAAAAAAATACAGACTTAACACGAAGACACAAAGGCTCAAAGTACGGGTTATTGTTTTTATATCATGATACGACACTACCTTTTTATACTCATTGCATTTATCCTTGTTTTCCCTTCAGGGGTATCGGCCCAGTCAAAAGGATTTTCTATCGCCGGCGGCGAATTTATGCAAGACGGCAAGGCCGTAAAAATTCACTCGGGCGAAATGCATTTCGCCCGGATCCCGAAAGACTATTGGCGCCATCGGCTGCAGATGATGAAGGCCATGGGGCTGAATACCGTGGCAACTTATGTGTTCTGGAATTACCACGAACCGGAGCCCGGCAAGTGGGACTTTGAAACAAGTAACAAGGATCTGGCAGGTTTCATTAAAACAGCTGCAGAAGAAGGTCTTTATGTGATCCTCCGGCCCGGTCCGTATGTGTGCGCGGAATGGGAATTCGGCGGCTATCCCTGGTGGCTGCAGAATAACCCGGAACTGGTGGTCCGGACCAATAATAAAGCTTTCCTGGATTCATGTGCCATTTATCTTCAGCATCTTCACGCCGAAGTGGACGGCCTGTTTGCCGGTCAGGGCGGCCCGATCATTATGGTGCAGGCTGAAAATGAATTTGGCTCGTACGTATCCCAGCGGAAAGATATTTCGGCAGAAGAGCATAAAACCTACAAAATGGCTGTTTACAACCTGCTGAAAAAAACCGGCTTTCCCGAACCGTTCTTTACCTCCGACGGGAGCTGGCTGTTTGAAGGCGGGGCCATTCCGGGCGTGTTACCTACAGCCAACGGCGAGAACAATATTGAAAACCTGAAGAAGGTGGTCAACCAGTATAACGGAGGGAAAGGCCCCTACATGGTGGCCGAATTTTATCCCGGCTGGCTCGACCATTGGGCCGAACCCTTTGTCCGCGTTGCTGCTGAAAACACAGCCAAACAAACAAAAGCATATCTTGATGCCGGTGTCAGCTTCAACTTTTACATGGTTCACGGAGGCACGAATTTCGGCTTTACCTCCGGTGCCAACTATAATAACGATTTTGATATTCAGCCTGACCTGACCAGCTATGATTATGATGCGCCTATCAGTGAAGCAGGATGGGCAACTCCAAAATTTGAGGCTATCCGTAAGCTGATGCAGGAATATGCTTCTTCTCCGCTTCCCGCGATCCCGCAAAAAATAGATGTGGCGGCCTATGAACCTCAGCCGGTCAAAACATCGATGGATGTGCTAAGCACCCTGAAAAAACAAAAGCCGGTGGTGAACGATCAGCCTCTTAGCTTTGAGCAGCTCGGGCAGGGACACGGTTACGTGCTGTACCGCAAACGCTTTACCCAGCCGGTTTCCGGAACTCTGAAGGTAGAAGGGCTGCGCGATTACGCAGTGGTGTATGTCGATGGTAAAAAAGTCGGTGAGTTGAACCGTATTTTTAAGAATTATGAAGTGGATGTGGAGATCCCTTTTAACGGCATCCTCGAATTACTGGTTGAGAATATGGGGCGTATTAATTACGGCGCGGAGATCGTCCACAATAAAAAAGGGATCATTTCGCCCGTGTTCATCAATGACTTTGAGATAAGCGGCGGTTGGGAAATGTACAAACTACCTAT
>JBDKTZ010000324.1:0-1583 GCA_039679975.1 Prolixibacteraceae bacterium | reverse complement strand
CCTTCTTTAAGCTGTTTAAAGAGGTTTAATTCCTTTGTTCTGGTATTGTCAGGCAAGTGATCCATGAGATCGGGGTCGTTTAGTACTGACAATAATATAAAATTTTTCCGTCAATAGTTGGGGATCGCACGCTTATTTATATCATGATTCTCTTGTTTTAAACCTCTGGTAAAAAATAAGCTGGTCCGGCTTTGGAAAGCCAAACCAGCGACGACATGCCGGTCATACATTGGTTATTGGGCGATACCGATTACTCCATACGCGATTCTTGCTCCTGAATTCCCCGACGGCTGTGATTTTAAATCATCTTCGCCGGCATGTATCACAAGAGAACGACCAATAACAGAGCGATCCCCGTGCAGCTTGATCAGTGAATCAACAATTTGGTAATGAACTCTTCCATCCTGACCAGCTTCCAGATTTCCTAAATCACCTGCATGCCTTGAATCGGAATGAGGAGCTCCGTGTTCTTTGCTGTCAGGATTGAAATGATCCCCTGCTGATGAGCCATCCGGACTTGAGCAATCGCCAAACTCATGAATATGGAAGCCGTGTTTCCCGGGACTTAGTCCTTCAATGTCAGCTATCACCACCATTCCTGAATCAGATTTGGTAAAGGTTACAATTCCGCTAACCTTGTTTCCTTTTGTGGGGTTAAGTACACAGACAGCTTTCTCAAATTCCTTTGCCTTTTCGGGTGCCTGCATCGCCTGATGAACTACGGTGTCATGTGCGATACCTTCCGATGATGTTTTTGAAGGTTTCTGGTTACACGCCAGCATAAACAGTACCAGACTGGCTGTGATACTTCCATGGATTAACAAATTTTTCATACGCCTAATTTTTAAGTGTCAAATTAAGATATCTAACATAATTGAATTCGTTGTGTTTCCCTTTCAGGAAGATTTTTTATTTTGTACATGATAGAATAATATCGGTATATCCGTCTGATCAAGTAACTTTTCAATCAAATCCTTTTTGAATATGGTTTCTATGAAAGTTTTTGGCTGTTCCGCAAAAAGAATCAGGTCAGGATTTATTTTTTTTGCATAGGAGATCAGTGTTTCATGCTGATGATTTCCCTGTAGCACGTTAAAATTAATTTCACAACCGGTAAATAGTGCCAGGGTATCCGTTTTCCATTTATCAGGGACCGCTTTATCGTTTCCATTTATTGTCACGGCATTGATAAAGGGCTGAAACCGGCTCGTAAACCGGGATATTTCTTTGAATGCTTTTCTTTCTTTTTCTGAAAATCCGGTGGGTAAAAGTACGTTTTCGAACGCCGTCATTTCCAGTCCTGAAGGGACAAACAATGCCGGTCCCTTAAAACTCCGGCAAACATCAATCATTTCTTTCCTTGAAAGAAAGAGCTGACCATCAGGATCCTTGTTGATCAGCACCAGTCCGGCGCCGGAGGAATCTCCCGCCAGCTCATTTGTGATGCTTGTCTCTTCGATGCGCAGGTTAATCTTCAGCGGGTAATTCAATTTGGAACCTTCCCGGCTGATAATCTGCCGGAGCGCCTCCCTGACTTCTCCTTTTTCTTTGTTTAAAATTTCTTCGAAAGAGAGTTTTTCAGC
>JBDKTZ010000149.1:0-7769 GCA_039679975.1 Prolixibacteraceae bacterium | reverse complement strand
ACTTCTTTCATGTTAATTGTTTTCCGGTTGATTGTTTTAAAAGAAAATGATAATTTCCAGTAAAAATAATGATCTCCCTGGAATATACATAATAAATCAGAAAAAAGATCAAGTACCAAGATGGAAGACTGGCTGTCAGATATTCAGATGTTCAGACCGACCCGGAATCCGGGAATCCGGAAAATCTCCGCGTTAGGCTGTGCTCTGTGCTGTTTTATTCCCGGTCTCCGGTTTCGTTTTTATTAATACCAAATCGTTTTTATCTTTGCTCCATGCCCGATTTTTTAGATCAAGACATAAAATTCCTTCACGGTGTCGGTCCCAAAAGAGCGGAACTTTTGAAAAAGGAGCTGACCATTTTTTCCTTCCGGGACTTGCTGTATTATTTTCCTTACAAATATATCGACCGGACAAAATTCCATAAGATCAGGGAGATCAACGCGCAGGATGCCTATATCCAGGTAAAAGGCCGAATCAGGTCGTTTGAGCTGATCGGAGAATCACCTAAGCAAAGGCTGTCGGCCGTTTTTTATGATGAAACCGGCAGTCTCGATTTGATCTGGTTTTCAGGCATTAAATATATTCGTGAAAATCTTAAAACCGAAACAATTTATGTAGCCTTTGGTAAACCTTCGGTATTTAACGGACGCGTCAATATCATTCACCCGGAACTTGAGGGAAGTGAAGGAGAGCAAATCAATACCGGCGTTTTACAGGCATTTTACAATACTACAGAAACCTTGAAAAAGCGCTTTCTGAACACCCGGGCCATCAATAAACTCCAGTATAACCTGATGGTAGCCACGGAGGGCAAAATTTATGAAACACTCATCCCCTCCGTCCGTGAAAAGCTGAAACTCCTGCCTCTGAATCAGGCACTCCGACAGATCCATTTTCCTGAAAGTACTTATCTTTTACAGAAAGCCACCTTCAGACTGAAGTTTGAGGAACTTTTCTACATTCAGTTGAAAATATTGAGTCTCAAACATAAACGCTCCGAAGCGTTTAAAGGATTTATTTTTGGACAGATTGGCTATAATTTCAATAAGTTTTATGAGAATAACCTTCCTTTTGAATTGACAGGAGCCCAAAAAAAAGTGATCAGAGAAATCAGAAAAGATCTTGGCAGCGGCATACAAATGAACCGCCTTTTACAAGGCGATGTCGGAAGCGGGAAAACTCTTGTTGCTTTAATGATTGCTTTAATTGCTTTTGATAACGGCTTTCAGGTCAGTCTGATGGCTCCGACGGAGATCCTGGCTATTCAGCATTACAACACCATTACCAGGATGCTGGATGGGATCGGAATCCATGTCGCATTATTGACGGGGTCGATCAGGACAGGCGAAAGAAAAATCATCCATCAACAATTGCAATCGGGCCAAATTCAAATGCTTATCGGCACGCATGCGTTGATCGAGGATACCGTGGTTTTTAAGCGGCTGGGCCTGGTTATTATTGATGAACAACATCGGTTCGGTGTGGCACAACGAGCTATGCTATGGAAGAAGAACTCCGGGATTCCTCCTCATGTACTGGTCATGACAGCCACTCCAATTCCCAGGACCCTTGCCATGACCCTGTATGGCGATCTGGATGTATCGGTCATCGACGAGCTTCCTCCGGGACGCAAACGTATCGAAACCAGGCACTTTTATGAAAACAGGCGAAAAGAAGTTTACCAGTTTATCCGCCGGCAGGTGGAATCCGGGCGACAGGTCTATGTGGTCTTTCCATTAATCAGCGAATCTGAAAAGGTAGATCTGAAAAATCTTGAAAACGGATATGAATTGCTGAAACAAGTCTTCTCCCGGTACCGACTCAGCATGGTACACGGACGAATGAAATCGGCCGATAAAGACCGGGAAATGCAGTTATTCAAAGAAGGAAAAACCCAACTTCTGGTTGCTACCACGGTGATCGAGGTTGGTGTAGACGTACCCAACGCTTCGGTCATGGTCATCGAGAGCGCTGAACGTTTCGGCCTTTCGCAGCTTCATCAGCTTCGGGGGCGGGTTGGCCGTGGAGCAGAACAGTCGTATTGCCTGCTGATGTCGTCTTATAAAATAAGCAACGAAAGCAGGAAAAGGCTTGAAACGATGGTGAGAACCAACGATGGCTTTGAAATTGCTGAAACGGACCTTCAGCTGCGCGGGCCGGGTGATCTGGAGGGAACTCAGCAGAGCGGCCTGGGTATTAACCTGAATATTGCTAACCTGGGAAAGGATGGTGAAATACTCCGCCTTGCAAGAGATGTGGCTTCAGATATCCTCGATGATGATCCAAAGCTGGAAAAACAGGAAAATCAATTGCTGCTTTATCATCTTATCCAAATGAAAAATACGGAATTCGACTGGAGTACGATCAGTTAACAGCGAATAAAATACGTCTGTAATAGCAGTATATGCAATCGATTACATACATCTGTTGCCTGCTTCTTCTCCATTGCAAAGAACAGATATTCAAATAAATAAAATCCCGGGATCGTAAATAATTAATTTGAACTGAATATAAATAGCCGTTTTTTTGGCAAAAATGATTTTACAACACAAATTAGTTATTTAAACATCTATAGTTTTGCATCGGAAATTGCTAAAACAGAAAGATGTCGGGTGAAGTTTCACATAGAGGAGTAATAAAGGAATTTTCAAAAAAAGGGATAATTGTTGGCATTATCGCCGAATCGGCATGTGCCGCTTGTCACGCCAAAGGAGCATGTTCAGTTTCGGATATGACAGAAAAGGAAATTGAAATCGAACGAGATAAAGGAGAATTCCATATTGGTCAGCAGGTCTTAATCAAAGGAAAGACCTCACAAGGATTCAAAGCTTTGTTCCTGGCTTACCTGTTGCCTTTTATTCTGGTGATGACTGTACTGATTGTCTCAACCAAGCTTTTCACCAGCGAAGGCCTTAGCGGTCTTCTTTCACTAAGCATTCTTATCCCTTATTATTTGATCCTGTATTTATTCAGGAACAGGTTAAAACAAAGCTTCGATTTTGAAATCGGGCCCATACCATAATGACTTATGAGTGCAACAATTGTTTATACGGTTATTACTTTAAGCGCAATCGGGACATTTTCGGCAGTGATCCTGTATTTTGTGGCTCAAAAGTTTAAAGTATATGAAGATCCACGGATCGATGATGTTGAAAAAGCCCTTCCCGGAGCAAATTGCGGAGGATGCGGCCATGCCGGATGCCGGGCATTTGCCGAGGCCTGTGTAAAAGCAGACAGTCTTTCAGATCTGTTTTGTCCGGTTGGGGGAAATGCGGCAATGGGCGGAGTGGCTGATATTCTGGGGATTCAGGCTGTACAAAAAGCACCTCGCGTAGCCGTGGTTCGTTGTAACGGAACCTGTGAGTTCCGTCCAAAAACCACTATTTTTGATGGCGTTTCGTCGTGTGCGGCAGAGGCCGGCCTTTACAGCGGCGATACCGGATGTCAGTTTGGCTGCCTGGGACACGGAGACTGCGTGGTTGCCTGCGATTTCGATGCCATCCACATGAACCTGATCACCGGATTGCCGGAAGTGGTTGATGATAAGTGTGTGGCCTGCGGAGCCTGCGTGGTGGCTTGCCCGAAAAATCTGATCGAATTGCGCAAGAAAGCCCCCAAAGACCGGAAGATTTATGTAGCCTGCAGAAACGAAGACAAAGGCGCGGCGGCAAAAAAATCATGTGAAGTGGCCTGTATTGGTTGCAGTAAGTGTTTTAAAGTATGTGAGTACGATGCAATCACAATGGGAAACAATCTGGCTTTTATCGATTCAGACAAGTGCAGGCTGTGCCGGAAATGTGTCGAAGTGTGTCCCACCAGTTCGATCATTGAACTGAACTTTCCGCCGCGAAAAGTAAAAACTGACCTTCCTCCAAAACCCGTGAAGGAAGCTGACGCCTCTGCTTTATCCAAAACTGAGGCGACGAGTGAAAAAGAGCACACCAATACCACTGAACTATAATAAGGAGACCGATCGTGTTAAAGACATTCAAACTTGGAGGGGTTCATCCGGCCGAAAATAAATTTTCAGCCGGCAAGGCCATTCAAACTCTGGCTTTACCCAAAAGCGTTTTTATCCCCGTTATCCAGCATCTTGGGGCACCCGCCCAGGTTCTGGTAAACAAGGGAGACAAGGTCAAAGCCGGGCAACTAATTGCCCGGGCCGGAGGATTTGTTTCTGCCAATATCCATTCGTCAGTATCGGGAATTGTCAAAAAGACAGATCTTTCACCTGATGCCTCAGGTTATCCCAAACAAGGCATTTTCATTGATGTGGAAGGAGACGAATGGGACGAAGGCATTGACACGGGCAATGAGCTGATCGAAGCATTCAACCCCGACAGTAAAGCCATCATCGACAAGATCAATGATGCAGGAGTTGTGGGCATGGGCGGAGCAACCTTCCCCACTCATGTCAAACTGGTCCCTCCGCAGGGAATGAAAGCGGATATACTCATTGTCAACGGGGTGGAGTGCGAGCCTTACCTGACTTCCGACCATCGTTTAATGCTCGAAAAAGGCAGGGAAATCGTTGTAGGTATCCGCTTGCTGATGTGCGCGTTGAAAGTTGAAAAAGCATATATCGGTATTGAGAACAACAAATCTGATGCAATCGACCATTTACGAAGACTGACATCGTCTGACGCATCCGTTCAGGTTGTTCCGCTAAAAGTAAAATACCCGCAGGGAGGAGAGAAACAATTAATAAAAGCAATCACCGGACGGGAGGTTCCCTCCGGTGCTTTGCCGGTTGCCGTAGGCGCAGTCGTGAGCAACGTGGGGACAGCCTTTGCCGTTTATGAGGCGGTTCAGAAAAACAAACCATTGGTGCAACGGGTCGTTACGGTGACCGGAAAATCGGTGAAAAATCCGTCCAACTTTCTGGTTCGTATCGGTACTCCTATCCGGGAGCTCATCAGCGCTGCAGGCGGACTGCCCGAAGATACCGGCAAGGTGATCAGCGGTGGCCCGATGATGGGAAAAGCCGTTGCTTCGACGGAAATACCAGTAACCAAGGGAACTTCCGGCGTGCTTATCATTCCTGACTCCGAAGCAAAGCGAAAACAGACTCAAACCTGTATCCGTTGCGGACGTTGCCTGGAGGTTTGTCCCATGGGACTGGAACCTTATTACCTGATGACGGTTTCCGAAAAACAGCTTTGGGACAAAGCTGAAGAACATCACATTTCCGATTGCATCGAATGTGGTTCATGTGCCTTCACCTGTCCTGCTAACAGGCCCCTGCTCGATTATATCCGTCTGGGAAAAGCAAAGGTCGGAAAGATGATAAGAGAAAGGAAGAAGTAGCAGCTGGTCGTAACCTTTTCCGGCCTCCGCCATGCACGCTGCGCTTTGCCCTATGCTTTTTTCGAAGTATCAACTTTTTTAATACAGCTAATTTGACCTTTTTCAAGATATGAACAAACTTTTAACAATATCACCTTCACCGCATGTCCATTCGGACGACTCGGTGAATAAAATCATGTACCGGGTCCTGTTTGCGCTGGTACCGGCCTTGATCTGGTCGATCTTTACTTTTGGACTGGATGCAGTCCGGGTTACCGTTCTGGCGATGCTCTCATGTATGGCCTTCGAGTACCTGATCCAGCGTTTCATTCTCAAACAAACACCGCACCTGAATGACGGCTCTGCTGCTCTCACAGGCCTTCTGCTGGCATTTAACGTACCGGCATCGATTCCCGGCTGGATGGTTATTGCCGGGGCTTTCATTGCCATCGGCGTGGCTAAAATGTCGTTCGGAGGGCTCGGGAACAATCCGTTCAACCCTGCGCTGGTAGGCCGCGTATTCATGCTGATCTCCTTTCCGGTACAAATGACCACCTGGCCTTCGGTCGGAACGGTCGATGCAGTTTCAACCGCTACCCCGCTGGGAATCCTGAAAGAGGGTCTGAAAAGCGGACGCCCCCTTAGCGAACTGATGCCGCAGTTGCCCGCCGGAAACGATTTGTTATACGGGAATATGTCCGGTTCGCTTGGCGAAATCTCGGCAATACTGTTACTGATGGGCTTTGGGTATATGCTTTGGAAGAAGGTCATTACCTGGCATATCCCCGTCTTTGTACTGGGTACGATGTTCATGTTTCAGGGAATCCTTTGGATGGTCAATCCTGATCGCTTTATGGAGCCTGTGTTTCACCTGCTGACCGGCGGGGCTATGCTCGGCGCCATTTTTATGGCCACCGATATGGTCACTTCGCCCATGTCACACAAGGGGCAACTGATCTTCGGCATGGGCATCGGCATCATCACCATTCTGATCCGGAATTTCGGAGCCTACCCCGAAGGAATTTCTTTTGCTATCTTAATTATGAACGGCTTCACACCTCTGATCAATGCGTATGTGAAACCCAAACGGTTTGGAGGAAAAAACAATGGCTGAGAAAAAATCTACTTTCCTGAGCATGACGCTCACGTTGTTTTTGGTCACTTTTATTTCTGCTTTTATTCTGGGATTTGTGCAGGACATGACACATGATGCCATTGTCGCTTCAAAAATGAAAACGCAAAACGACGCAATCAAAAGCATTCTTCCCGAATTTGCAGAGCTGGGCAAAGTTGTTAAAGCGGCGCCAAAGGAAGGAGGCGACAGCCTGGAAATCTTTCCTGCTTACAATGAGGCAAAGGAACTCGTCGGAGTGGCCGTGAAAACATGGTCTAAAAATGGTTTTGGAGGACTGATCCAGGTCATGGCGGGTTTTAGCCCCGATGGTGTGATTACAGGATATCAGATCCTGGAACATAAGGAAACTCCGGGACTTGGGTCAAAGATGGCTGTCTGGTTCAACAACGCAGCAAAACCAGGCCAGAATATTATCGGGAGAAACCCGGGGAAAGACAAGCTCACAGTGAAGAAAGACGGAGGCGATGTGGATGCCATTACGGCATCGACCATCACTTCTCGTGCTTTCCTCGAATCGGTGCGAAGAGCTTATCAAACCTGGCAAACACAGAACGGAATTCCCGGGATGGAACAGGTAAATTCACAAATTAACGCAACTGATGGAGGTGCAGCATTATGAACCAATGGAGCAATTTTACAAAAGGCCTGTTAAAGGAAAATCCGACTTTTGTACTGGTATTGGGAATGTGCCCCACGCTGGGGGTCACCTCTTCTGCAATTAACGGTCTGGGAATGGGACTCGCCACAACTTTCGTGCTGGTCATGTCTAATCTTTTTGTCTCGATGGTAAAAGATGTGATACCCGACAAAGTACGCATTCCCAGCTACATCGTGATCATCGCCGCTTTTGTGACTGTCGTTGAACTTTGCATGCAGGCGTACACTCCTGGCCTTTTCAACAGTCTGGGATTGTTTATTCCCCTGATCGTTGTGAATTGTATCGTGCTGGGGCGTGCCGAAGCTTTTGCCTCAAAAAACGGGATGATCTCATCGGCCATCGATGGCCTTAGCATGGGACTGGGATTTTCTCTATCCTTGTCCGTTCTGGGTTCCATTCGCGAATTTCTTGGCAGCGGCCGGATTTTCGGAATACTGATTTACCCGGAAGATTACGGGATGCTCCTTTTTGTCCTTGCTCCGGGTGCGTTTCTGGTTCTTGGGTTCTTAATGGCTATCGTCAATAAATTAAATAAAGCATAAGCATCGTCATGGAATACATTCTCATTATTATATCGGCTGTATTTGTCAACAACATCGTGTTGACGCAGTTTCTGGGCATTTGCCCGCTCCTGGGCACATCCAAACGTATTTCCACGGCTTTGGGAATGGCCGGCGCAGTAATGTTCGT
>JBDKTZ010000123.1:0-4783 GCA_039679975.1 Prolixibacteraceae bacterium | reverse complement strand
CAAACTGGGCCGGCCGTATTTTTTATCTCGAAAACGGGAAGATTACAAAAATGCTCGATACGACATCAGAAAAAATCAACGCAGCCGACATCTCTTTTGCCAAAGCAATTAACCTGTTGCTGGTTCCTACATTCTTTGATAACCAGGTTATCGCCTATCAAATTGAAAAGTAACAACGGTAAGAACGAATCGCAATAAGATGAAAAACCGGAAATAAAAGCCTATCTTTGATGAGATTTCGGATTTAAGTATGGTTTACCGCGTATTGTTAAGTGATGCCTCATTTTAAGTTTATCATACTTTCTTAAGTCAACCTTTAAATTTTTCGATTTCATTATTTCAAAATGATCCGGATTCAACTTATGAAGCTGACAATAATAAAGAGTTTTCCTGACAAATGCCATGACCGCATTGTCAAATCGACGGGATAAAGGTCAACCAAGGGTAATCATAGATTTTTAACCATCTTACAATCATATTATAAAAATTACATTTTATGGGTAAATCACAGGAAACATTTAATAAAAAAGAAGTAAGAAATAAAAAAGAGAAAAAGAGAAAAGAGAAAGAAAAAAAAAGATTCGCCAGAAAAGAGGGGGAAAAAGTGAGCGGTTGGGATAATATGCTGGCTTATGTTGATGAAAACGGGAGAATTTCATCAACCCCTCCTGACCCTTCCAAGAGAACAGAAATTAAGCTGGACGATATCCAGATCGCTGTTCCGAAACATGACGACTCCATGAAAGAAGATCCGGTGCGGAGAGGAACTGTCACCTTTTTTAATGAATCAAAAGGATTCGGTTTTATCAGGGACAACGACAGTAAGGAAAGTATTTTTGTACATATAAACAACCTGCAGGATGCGATCAAAGAAGGCAACCTGGTCAGTTTCGAAATTGGAATGGGTTCTAAGGGACCAATTGCAATGAAAGTGAAACAAATGAAATAACAGGAACTTACTTCCGTTCGATACAGACAAATGATCCGGTAAGGCATTTTTTGCAGAACTCCGGTGGACCGTGCTGATTTCACGGGTGAAGTGCGGTTCCTTGAATCGCCCAAATAGCCAGGAGAAAAGGATAATTGTGAAGAATCTTCATATCTTGTCCCCGTAAAATTTAAACAATCCATCATGGAAAAAATATATAATTGGGCTATTCTCGGATGTGGAAAGATCGCAAGAAAATTCAGCAGCGATCTAAAGTTATTACCCAATGCAAATCTTTATGCCACAGCATCACGGGACTTAAACAGAGCAAAAGAATTTGCCGCCGAATTCGGTTTTGAAAAAGCTTACGGCTCGTATAAGGAACTGGTAACTGATCCAGACCTTGATGTAGTCTACATCGCAACTCCGCACTCCTTTCATAAGGAACACGCCATGCTCTGCCTCAATCATAAAAAAGCTGTTTTATGCGAAAAGGCGTTCGCTATAAACAGCGGCGAAGTAAAAGAGATGATTGCGTGCGCAAGAAGAAATAAGGCTTTTCTAATGGAAGCTTTTTGGACCCGTTTTCAACCAAGCTTTCAAAAAGCTCTTGCCATTATTCAATCGGGTGAACTGGGAAAATTAAAAATAATCCGTTCCGATTTCGCATTTAACAGTCCCAAAGATCCTGCCAGACGTCTTTATAATGTCGGTCTTGGAGGCGGATCTTTACTTGACATTGGTATCTATCCGGTTTTCGCTGCTTTGATCACCCTGGGAAAACCGACACAAATAAAAACCCTGGCTGATTTTAGCGCTGTAACGGGTATCGAAGAGACTATTCTCATGAATTTCAAATACCCTGGTGGAGAAATGGCTTCTTTGTTTTCCAGTTTTGCGAGTTATTCGTCTATTCAAACAGAGTTCTGTTGCGAGCACGGATACCTCCGGCTGAATAAGCGTTGGTTTACTCCAACGCAGATCATCAAATGGAAGGAAGGAGACCAGGGGGAACAAATCCTGGTATCGGAATCCGTAGCCGGACTGGGATATCATCTGGAAGCTGCCCACGTGATGGAATGCCTGGATGCCGGAAAAACTGAAAGCAATCTGGTGCCACTGAATTTTTCACTCGAATTAATGGAATTACTGGATCAGGTCCGCAAAGATGCCGGTATTGTATTCAGCAAACATGATGAAAGCAATCTCCTTGTTGAGTAAAATTTCGCTAACTTTTATATTTAATTTTAAAGAAAAAAATCTATTTTTAAAGAAATTTTCGAGCATAGACATATGAGGCACCTTATACTCACATCTTCCATTTTCTTTATTCTCGGGTTAAAGATGACTAATAACATTGAACCCAATCAAAAAATGGGAACTGATACAGTTCATATCACAATACCGGAAGTTAAGGAATTGCCTTCTGTGAATGAACAGAAAACGACAAAGATCAAACCAAAAAAAGAAGACGCTGAAGCCGCAGGTTCAGGAAAATTAACCGCACCAAAACCATCGCAGGCTGCCGACAAAGTAGATTAAATAAAAATACATTTTACTCTGTCAGACCTTATTCTTTATCTGATCCGCAAATAATTGGCCTTATCCGTTAACAAACCAGGTTGTAAAACGTTGAATAAACCAGACAAAGTCCCCGACTTGTTAACCGTTGACGTATCGTGTAAAAAATTGCGCGAAGTTTATTTTTTAACTAGATTTGGGTCAGATCAAAAACAACCTCTATTATGATAGGATCATCGGAGTTGATTATTAATCCGGACGGAAGCATTTTCCACCTTCATTTAAGGCCTGAACAGATTGCCGATCATGTGATCCTTGTCGGCGACCCCGAAAGGACTGATCTCGTGGCAGAGCATTTTCAGGAGAAAGAACCCAAAATACAAAACCGTGAATTTGTTTCCATTACCGGAACCTGCAATAATAGACGCCTAACGGTAATTTCAACAGGTATTGGTTCCGACAATATCGATATTGTCATGAACGAGTTGGACGCGTTGGTCAATATCGATTTTGAAACCCGGGAAGTCAGGGAAGAACGACGGTCATTGAACATTATTCGTATAGGAACAACCGGGGCGCTCAGTGAAGAAGCTGATCTCAATGAGTACATTCTATCGAAAAAGGCAATTGGTTTTGACGGGTTGCTGAATTATTATGCAGGAAGAGAAAGTATTACAGACTCAGATTTTGAGCACCAATTCAAAAATCATCTTCATTGGAATCCTCTGCTTGCTTCTCCTTACGTCGTAGATTGCTCAGCTTCATTATTTGAAAAAATTAACAGTAAAAAATTCTCAAGCGGGGTCACAATATCTGCGCCGGGATTTTATGGTCCACAGGGACGGATGTTACGACTGGAGATCGTTGACCCTGGCATCAATAAGAAGATTCAAAGCTTTTCGTATAATGATTATAAAATTACCAATTACGAAATGGAATGCTCGGCTATCTATGGTTTATCTGCTCTGATGGGGCATGAAGCGATCACGGCTTGCCTGATTATTGCGAACCGGATCAATAATAAGACTAATATCGATTACCGAAAAAAAATGGATGACCTGATTCAGTTGATTTTGAAAAGCATTACAACTTAATTTTTTTGATTCATCCCCATGAAGGCAGACAGGTTACTGGCACTTATTGCCCTGTTGGATGACCCGGACAAGGCAGTATATGAGATGGTTGAAAAAGAATTTCTGGATGAAGATGCTGCTATAATCGGCCAGCTGGAGAAAGTATGGGAAACAAGTTATGATGAACTCCTGCAATCACGTATCGAGAACCTAATCCAGCAGATCCAGTTCAGAGAAACAAGTCGAAAGATAAAGAACTGGTCCACCCAAAGTCATGTCGATTTGTTTGAAGGCTTTTTCCTCATTAGTCAGTATCAATACCCCGAACTGAAGCTGAAAGATATTAAAAGCAAGATCCGCAAAGTACGAAATGACGTTTGGCTCGAAATCAGCAATAAGCTGACTTCAATTGAGAAGATTACTGTCCTCAATCACATTTTCTATGACGTAAACAAATTTTCCATTAACTTATCCAATCTCCAGTCACCCCAGAACTGCTACCTAAACCAGATTCTGGACACAAAAAAAGGCAATCCGATCTCTATTGCTATTTTATATACACTAATAGCGCGTGAGCTGGATTTTCCAGTTCACTTGATCGACTTCCCCAGAAACCCCTTGTTAGCATATGTAGATGCTGAACTGGCAAAAAAAGCGCACGGCCCTGAGTACCATTCTTCTGTCCTTTTTTTTATCAATCCATCAAACCGCGGAGCGATTATCGGACGGAAAGAAATCGATTTCTTTTTAAAACGCAATGAGCAGGTCAGTGAAGATACATTTGAAAAGCACTGTGAAGATCGTGTGATCATTAAGAAACTGCTTGAAAGCCTGATATCGGCTTATGATTCTTTGGGCTACCAGGATAAAGTAGATGACTTAACTTCAATTGTCAGCTTATTATAATTTTTGCAAGGGCAGGAATCCTGATCTCAGGATTCCTGCCCTTGCAAAAATTTTCATTTTCGGTCATTGGTCAGCTCCAACTCATAACTCCCGGCTAAGAGCTTGTAACAATCACCGGCATTTTGCTGCAAAGTCACATGGTCATTACTGTTTGTAAGTTTTACCTTCTTTAGTAAGTATCCCTCAGGTAAATACAAGTCTGCCGTACTATTGGCAGGAATAACTATGGTGTAAAAAAGCTTCTTCCCTTCTCTTTTCCATTGCGAAACAATTTTTCCATAAGGAGACTGATGCGAAGCAGAAGCATCATCAAGTTCCCTGAAAAAGGAGGGGCGTAAAATGATGTTCTTGAATC
>JBDKTZ010000174.1:0-3232 GCA_039679975.1 Prolixibacteraceae bacterium | reverse complement strand
CTGATGGCCTGGGGCATTGGTCCCGGAGATGAAGTAATCTGCCCCGCCTACAGCTATATTGCCACCGCCTCAATGGTCAGCCTCATGAAAGCGAAACCGGTATTTATCGATGTACTTTCCGGGGATTTCAACATCGACGTGTCAAAGATTGAAGAAAAGATCACGCCCCGCACGAAAGGAATCATTGCCGTTTCGCTCTTCGGACAATGCGCCGACTATAACGCAATTAACGCGCTGGCTCAAAAACACCGCCTGTGGGTCATCGAAGACGGAGCACAATCGTTCGGTGCCACTTACCATGGCAAACAATCCTGTTCGCTCACTACGGTTGGCACCACCAGCTTCTTCCCGGCCAAACCGCTGGGTTGCTATGGAGACGGAGGAGCCTTGTTCACCGCCGACGATCAGCTTGCCGAAACCATTCGGATGATCCGCGGGCACGGACAGGAAAAGCGATACTATCATAAGTTAATCGGGATCAACGGCCGGATCGATACCTTGCAGGCCGCGATCCTCCGGGTCAAACTGAAATACTTTAATCAAGAACTCAAAGTCAGGCAACAGGCTGCAGACCTGTATTCTGAATTGCTGGAAAGCGTGATCGATACGCCGCAGATCGCCGAAGGAAAAACCAGTACCTGGGCGCAGTACACGATCCGGACGCCGCATCGTGATTTTTTACGGGCCGAATTACAGGCTAAAAATATACCCGCCGCAATCCATTATCCATTACCTTTGCCACGACAGGAAGCATTTGCCGGTGACGTGATCCCTGGTGAACCCTTCCCGGTGGCTGATGAGCTGTCGCACACAGCTCTGTCGCTTCCCATGCATGGTCTGATCACTGAAGAGGAAGTCCGCCAGGTCGCCGCTGCCATCAGGGAAATAATGGAGAACGGGAAACGGAGAACGGAAACCGGAAAAGGGAGAGGGGAAAGCGGAAAATAGGAATCGTATGTAGTGGGTAGTGCACGCTGTGCCCCATGCACTGTGCTCTATGCCACAACACTGAAACCTTGAAACCAGTCTTGATTCCTGGTTCTTGCATCTTATGTCTTGATACTTGTGTCTAAAACAGAAACATATGTCCTACTACGCACACGAAACAGCCTGCATTGACGAAGGAGCAAACATTGGTAACGGAACAAAGATCTGGCACTTTTGCCACGTAATGAAAGGCGCCGGAATCGGTGAAAGCTGCGTCCTGGGACAAAACGTGTACGTCGGAAGCCAGGCCAGGATCGGTAACAGGGTGAAAATCCAGAACAACGTGAGCATCTATGACTCGGTGATCATCGAAGACGATGTTTTTTGCGGTCCCAGCTGTGTGTTCACCAATGTGGTTAATCCGCGGTCATTTGTAGAACGGAAAGAACAATACCGCCCCACCGTCGTTAAAAGAGGAGCTTCAATCGGAGCCAACGCCACTCTGGTATGCGGGGTGACGGTTGGTGAGTATGCATTGATCGGTGCAGGCGCGGTCGTCACCAAAAATGTGAAACCATATGCCCTGATGGTCGGCGTACCGGCCATTCAGAAAGGATGGGTCAGCCGTTCCGGAGCCATTCTTGACCAGAGCCTGATTTGCCCTGAAACCGGAGAAAAATACGAACTTGTAAACGGAGAACTAAGAGTAAAGGGCGTAGGGCATGGAGTGTAGAGCATGGAGGAAACCGGAGAAAGGAGACGGGAGACCGGAAGAAAGGTGGCAAGGTAAAAAGTAAAAAGGGAATAAGAGTCGGATGTGTGCTGTCCTCCATGCCCTATGCTCTTTGCCGCAACCCTGTAACCTTGCAACCCCGTTCTGTCTTCCATCTTGTGTCTAACTATATAAAACAGTACGTCATGAACGTAAAACAAGATATTCTTCAGAAAACCGCAGCTAAATCCGAAATCGTTGGCGTGATCGGACTGGGCTACGTAGGACTTCCTCTGGCAGTGAGCTTTGCCATGACCGGAGTCAAGGTCATCGGCTTTGAAAAATCAGTCAAAAAAGCAGACAGCGTCAATGAAGGCAATAACTACATCCGTGACATTCGTGATGAGGACCTGAAACAGGCTGTAAACGGCAACAAACTTGTTGCTACCACCGATTTTTCCAGGATCAGGGAATGCGACGCGATCCTTATCTGCGTCCCTACCCCCCTCGATGTTTTTAAGAAGCCCGATATGAGTTACATCAGCGAAGCTTGCGACAGCATCGCGAAAAACATGAAAACCGGGACCTTCGTTTGCCTCGAAAGCACCACCTATCCGACAACCACCGAGGCCTTTATCCTCCCTGTTCTGGAAAAGGGAAGCGGGTTAAAACACGGACAGGACTTCTGGCTGGCCTTTTCACCCGAGCGGGTTGATCCGGGAAACACCACCTACCACACCCGCAATACGCCCAAAGTACTGGGCGCCCTGACACCCGACGGAATGGAGATCGGCCAGGCAATCTATAGTCAGGCGGTCGACACGATTTACCCGGTCAGCTCACCGCGGGTGGCCGAGATGGTTAAGATCCTTGAAAATACGTATCGTCTGGTCAACATCAGCCTCATCAACGAACTGGCCCTGCTTTGCGGAAAGATGGATATCAACATCTGGGAAGTAATTGACGCGGCTAAAACCAAGCCTTACGGCTTCCAGGCTTTTTACCCCGGGCCTGGCATCGGCGGGCATTGCATTCCGCTCGACCCCTTTTACCTGGAACATATCGCGAAAAAATTCGGGTTCGACCTGAGCATGATCAACACGGCCGGCCACATCAATAACATGATGGCCCATCGCATGACCCTCAAGATCACCTCGGCCCTCAACCGGCAGAAAAAAGCGATCAACGGCAGCAGGATCCTGTTCCTGGGTGTGGCCTACAAGCCTGGAATTGACGATGCACGCGAGTCGCCGGCTCTGAAAATTATGGATGAAGTCGTCAAAAAAGGAGGGCTGGTCTCCTACCACGATCCTTATATTCAGGAAGTTACCACCCCAGAGGGCCGTGCATTTCGTTCGGATGAACTCACAGCCGCAAGCCTGAACTCGGCCGACTGCGCAGTCATCAGTACGGTACACGAAAGCTTCAGTCCAGGTTTCATCCTCGAAAACGCCCGGCTTATTGTTGATCTTCGCAACGCGATTAAAGAACCATCGGATAAAGTCTATAAACTGTAATGGTATCAATATTGTTGTTTCTCAACGGCAGGTACCTTCAGCAATATGAAGCCCTAAACCTGCATTTAGAATAAAT
>JBDKTZ010000347.1:0-4681 GCA_039679975.1 Prolixibacteraceae bacterium | reverse complement strand
CTTTCTGGACTCATCTTATATAGTTTGAATTCATTCTTACGAGTCCAAGAACATTCTCTTATAGTCTGACTAAAAGCAACTTCAAAGAAATCTTTTATATCTTTATTCTCAATCTTGTTTATAAACGAAGATATTATTGATAAGTCATTCTTGACGGCCTTAGAAAACCAGAAATCTATATTATTAAATGACGGTGCGATAATACTTTGAGGATGGGCCGAAATTGTGAATCGAAATGAAAAGAGATATTCGTAAAAGTCTCTCAGGTGTAAATCTAAACTTTGTATCTCAATTGGTGTCGTTTTTACTTTAGCAATCAATCGTGCCAAAGGATTTAAATCAGCCCCATATGCGTTCACGCCTTTCAAATTTGCTTCGACAAGAGAAGTCCCGGAGCCACAATATGGATCCATCAGAATTTTAGCATCTTTCCCAAATTCATCTAAAACCTTAGATGCTATCTGAGGTATCATCTTTGCCGGGTATGTGTGAAACCCATGAGTAACATAGGTTGTGTCATTATTTTTAAAATCAAAATCCATTACTTTTACTTTTTAAAGTATAAGGGCCTTTATGTATCTATACCCTTTTTCCGAATTATACTCAATCTCGGGTCTAAGCAATCCATTTACGTCATGCCCAAATTCATGGTCGTTAATTTTTTCATCTAGGTTTTGAAGGAATTGTTTTGATGTTGGCGGTTTTGTCACTACAAATCGCATGTATTCATTATAACATCTCAATAGTTTCATGCGGTCTATATCCTGATTGTTTGCCGCCCACCAAAGATCAAATAGGTCACGACCTTTCCGGCGTTGGTATAATGCCCGAAGCTTGGTTCCTAATAACTCTTCAAGCTCATAGGAAATTAAAGAGCAATTTCCTTTAAACCACGTACTCGCAGTTTCAAATTTTACCTCTTTCAACCCCAGCACTGAAAAGTGTTCCCGGCAATTAATTTCGATTTTCAACCGGAGGTTGACTACCGGCGGAATTTCTGATTCAAAACGATAAACTACAGTATTATTATTGGCATTTTGTTTTACAGAGCGCTTTGTTCCTAAAAACTTCATTCTTTCCCGGAGCCTTTCAAATAGTGGCTTTATCGATCCTTCTTTAATCTGGACAAGATCAATATCTTCGGAAAAATTATCACGACTCGTGATAAAAGATCTTATCCAAAGTAAATCGTTATCCAAAGCGCACTTTAGAACATATCTATTAATCAATAGTTTATATCATTTACTTTTTAAAACTGCTTTGGATAACGATGAGGGTTATTTTGCAAAGTTTTTGAGCCAGATTTTCAGTTTAGAGTCTTTTTCCCACGCACCTTCGTTGCTTTGGGATGGTATCACGCTGATATACGCAGCTTCCAACGCTTCGCGTTTTTGCTTCGAATCGGCTCTTGCATAAATTTCTGTGGTCTGTATCGATACATGCCCCAGGATATCACGTATATAAACCAAATTTACGCCGGATTGTAAAAGATGCATTGCTTTGCTGGCGCGCAACGTGTGCGGACTTATTTTTTCAGGTATCAGATCAGGTTTGAGTACCCGAGCATTAGTTGCATAAAGATTCAGGATATAGGTCACCCCTGAGTTTGTCAGCTTTTCACCCCGGTTGTTGATAAACAACGGACGTTGGTTGTATGATGGGGAGTCAAGGTGGTTTTCCTTCATATAAGACATCAGTAATCTTACCTGCTCATTCTGTAATGGAACTATTCTTTTTTTGTTTCCCTTTCCCCAAAGGGTGACGTAACATGGGTTGTTTAGATTTAGGGATGATGGGGAAAGATTTATGAGTTCACTTACTCTTGCACCGCTGTCATAAAGTAATGCCAGTAGTGCAAGGTTCCGCCGTCCTTCTTTCGTGTTCACCGGTATCTGTTCCAGTACGAACTTGATTCCTTCGACAGTCAGGTAATTGACAGAACTTCTTCTTTCCTGTCTCTTAACCTTGATAGACAGGATGTTTTGCCATTGTTCAAGGTGCTTGACATCTTCATATTGCATATATGTAAAAAATGAGTGCAGGGCGGCCAGCCGTTGGTTTCTGGTCGAGTTGGCACATTTCCGTTCTTTCTGCAGCCAGTCAAGGAAGTCCAAAACGGATTCCCTGTAAAGATGAGTGAGAGTCAGCCTGTCGGCTGCTATGTGCCTGACTTTATCCATATAAGTAAGCACAAGGGTAAAAGTGTCGCTATACGATCTTATTGTATGGGAACTGGCTCCCCTTTCTCCGACAAGATATTCAGTGAAGAACTTTGTCAGATATTTTGCAAAATCAGTAGTTGTTTCCATCGTCGATATTTATTTCGGGTTTGTTGGGGAATACAAAAGATGTAACAGGATTCTCCATTCCGATGATCTCAGGATAGATTTCCCGCACCATCCTTACATATTTCTCAGTTCCTTTTATCGTCTTGTGTCCGAGAAAGACAGACAGGATCGGTAGTGCGCAATAGGTGTCGACTCCGGCTTTTACCATTTTTTCAAAGGAGTGAACTGCGCTGGAGTGCCTCACATCATGAACACGAGGCCCTTGCTGCTTCCCGATATGAGGTATGCCACATTGCTTCAGTATCTTTTTGAACCAGCCGTATACTGTGCCTTTTGTCGGTGGTTTCCCTATGGTCGATACAAAGAAAAAACTTTCCCTGTCCGTCAGGCCTTCGATCGGCATCCGGTTCCTGTATGTTTCGTATTGCTTCATCACTTCTTCCAGTGATGGGTTAACCGGGACCATCCGCTGCATCTTGTTTTTGGTTTTTCTTATTATGACCCGGTGGCGCAAGTAATCCACATCCGCGTTTTTGATGGATAAAGCTTCACCAATCCTTACGCCGGTACTGTAGAGAAACCGAATCAGGGACGGTATGGCAAAAAGAGCGCAGTTCATGTTGTTGCTTAAAACGGTCATCCTGTCACATTCCCGAAAGATCTTATCCATCTGTTGATGTGTAAAAATGTATGGTATAAAATTGATATCCTTCTTTCTGGGCAGCCGTGGTATGTAACATTCCTGACCAAGATGGCACATATACCTGCAGAACTGGGACAGGACGGAGTATTTATCGTACAGTGTCCTGGCTTTGTCGTTTATGCGGGTTTTGTTCCATGCTGCGATTTGTTTACTGGTTATGCAGGCATCTATGGCACCGGTTTCCAGGAAGAACCTGTCAAATTCTAAAAAGATACATCTGAACTTATTAAGGCCATATCCCATGGTATCCTTCATCCTCAGGAAACTGTCAAAATAAGGTGCAAACACACTCCTGTATTCAAACTGTTCACTCATAAAACATGCCTCCTTTCTGTTCGTAGAAACTCGCGGATACCAGAGGTACATCAAGGGTGCACCGCATCAGATTGTTTATGTCAATACGCAGATAGTTCATTGTAGCTTGCGTATCGGAATGGCCAAGCGTTTCAGATATGACCGGAAGCGAAGTTCCGTTACGCAGTAACTGGTTTGCCAGCGTATGCCGCATAGCATGGGGGCCGAACTTGCGACCAGTGATGTCAACACCGGATGCTATTATTGTCCTGCTTACAGCACCATTTATTACCAGCCTGTTGACGGGACGGTACGGGGCACAGGCAGACAGGAACACCTGCTGCTGACCGGATACAGGCCTCCCATACTTCAGATAATTGATAATGGCTTCGCCGACATCGGCTAAAAGCGGTAATTCTATCACCTTCTTTGTCTTGGATTGGGTCAGGCAAATGACATTATGGTCCCAATTCAGGTTCCCGAACCTCAGTCCTGCTATATCCGAAGAACGGAGGCCGAGCCGCGTGGCCAGAAGAAGCATCGCATAGTCTCGTTTGCCGACTGCACTTGACTGGCCTACCGATTCCTCAATACGCTTTATCTCATCGGCATCATATACTGACGGCAGTTTTTCACGTTTGGGATAATTATTTCTTCCAATGACGTATTCCACATTTCTGTCGATGTATTTGTTCTCATACAGGAATCGGCAGAACAAGCGAGCAGTGTTTAGATACTTGTCCTTGCAGTTCTGGGCTGATGATATGAACGTGAGAACATCGTCTTCACTAATATCTGAAACATAATTTACCGACCTTAACGTGAGGTGATCAATAAAGTAACTCAATATACGCTGATGCTCATTGAGGGTAAGTTTGCTGCGTCGAAGTTTCGCCTGAGAAGCGATGAACTCAAAAGCAACTTTACCTATTTCACCGGACAACTCATGGTGTACATATTGCATTATCCTTTTCCTGACTTTGCCATATAAAAGAAAGTCGGTCAGAACGTTCACACTGCGACGGATTGTGCGCATATACGAGGCGCTCATCACTGGAATGCTACCTAAAAAATCTTCCCCAATAACAGCATTGTAGCTCACCAAGGAGTTTTTGTTCATGTATTCCTCGATTCCATCACGCCACAGCCGCTGGTAATCTGCGATCCGTGTCTCACTGTAGCCCTCCTCCCTGAGGTAAGCTACGCATTCTCCGATAAGAGATTTGATTTCTTGTTCTGTTTTCATTTGCTATCTTTTTAAAAAAATGCGACATTGCATCTATTTGAAAATTAGCAAATATTATCACGATAAGATTATCAAAAGCTGGCTTGATTTATAGACACTTAATGCGTATTTAGAGTAATGACTTGGGATAACGATTTACTTGGGATAAGG
>JBDKTZ010000341.1:0-2867 GCA_039679975.1 Prolixibacteraceae bacterium | reverse complement strand
GACTATAACCGGAAGCCGGATCATTGGCTGGTTGAGGTTTCGGGGATCCCGTTTGGTTTGAGCGGACAAATGCTGGAAGGCGGCGGAAACCCCTGGAGGGGAATGGTTTACGGCATCACGAACCGTGCCGGATGGACAAAGAACAAGCCGGATTACCTGTGGAAATTCTTTGATGATTATCATTTCGAACAAAGAGAAATGATCGGTTACTGGGAAAAAGATTGTCCGGTTAAAACGAATAATCCTGAATTAGTAGTCTCCGTTTTTAAAGGATCAGATGACCTTGTATTGGCAGTTGGTAACTGGTCCGGGAAGAACCAGACAGGTTCACTCCTGATTAACTGGAAAAATCTTGGGATTAAAGAGGGAAATGCTGTTTTTATTACCCCTGCTGTTAAAGATTTTCAGGAGGAGGCTGAAATGAATCCAGCTAGTCCGATTGAAATAGAAGGAGGTAAAGGCATAATCGTCATTCTTAAACGAAAATAAATGATCACCAGATATTATTGCCGGTCAACGGTCCGTTTAGCTTTGGTTAGTGTAATACTGATTGTCTTTTTCGGATGCTCCCGGACGGACGAGATCAACCTGACCAGGTTGTTAAATGAAATGGTTGACAGGGAGCAGTTGGCCGGCTTTCCGGAGCCGGGCTACCGGTGTTTGCAGGCCAGCAGTTACAACCGGGAGTCGGTTTCGCCCGGTAAGCCCGGTTGGTTTGCCGATAGCGACGGCACCGGCTTTATCCGCACTGAAATCAACAACGGGCGCGAGGAATGGGTGATCATGGAAGATCAGGGACCAGGGGTCATTACAAAAATATGGGCCGTTTGCTTTTATTATGGTCTGGAGGATACCATTGGCGCCAACGTTCGCTTTTACCTGGACGGAGGCACTGAGCCGGTAATCAGTACGAACTTTTTTTCGCTGGTAAAGGGACAGGATTTTGTAAGGCCTCCTTTTGCAGTGAAAACGACCCGGGCAGGTAACCTTTATTTCCCGGTTCCCTATGCCAAAAGCTGTAAGATCACGATGGACAAAAAAGCATTTTACAACATTGTGAACTACAGGAAGTATCCCGGGGGAACACCTGTTCGCAGCTTTACCATGGAAGAATATGAAAAGGTGGCCGGCCTTCGGGAAAAGATTGGAAAAGTGCTGCGTTCACCATCTGCTGTAAAAGGAAAAAAGATAACAAAAGAAAAGGTCCTTCAAAAAGGGGAAAGGCTTTTACTCGAATTACCTGAAGGCTCGCACGCGATTAAAGAGTTAAGAATAAAGATCAGCCAGGCAAAAGATTACGCCCAGGCACTTCGGTCAACGATCCTGACCGGGAAGTTTGACCAGGAAGAAACTGTCTGGTGCCCCGCGGGCGACTTCTTTAACAACGTAGGGGAAAGCCGGCCTTATGAGATGTGGGAACGGTCGGTAACAACCGACAGCACGATGATTTGCCGGTGGGTGATGCCCTACAAAGATTCGGGTGTTGTCTGTCTTGAGAATCTGGATGAAAACCCGGTCAAAGTAACCCTTTCGGCGGTATCCGGCAGGTTCAGTTGGAAAGAAAGCAGCATGCATTTTTACGCGTCGTGGCGGATGGACCCGCCCGCTCCGACTTTTCCGCTGTACGACTGGAATTTTCTTTCAGCAAAAGGAAAGGGTGTGATCGTGGGAGATGAATGGACGGTGTTAAATCCCGAAGAAGGCTGGTGGGGAGAGGGTGATGAAAAGATTTATGTGGATGATGACATCCGACAGGATTTTCCGTCACACTTCGGAACGGGTACCGAAGATTACTATGGCTGGGCAGGCGGAATCGTGCCCACCCCCAATGATGAGTTTTCAAAACCTTTTCTGGGCAATATCATTGTGGCAGAGCCTAATTCGAAAGGGTATAATGTCTGTACCCGGACCCGTGTGCTTGATGCCATTCCTTTCAGAGAACAAATCCGGTTTGATTTTGAATCATCGTGCGGGACCGACACCAGAAAATCATGGTTTTTCCTGCAATATGCACAGACCACCTTCTGGTATGGAACGCCGGGCGTGACTTATAACCGTAAACCCATGCCTGAAATGGCGTCTATGAAACTTCCAACGGTGGATGACCTTCAGGAACTGATGGCAGAGGCGCGAGGGAAAACTTACTTTGCAGAAGGAGCGATTGAAGCGGAACAATCAGGAGTTTTTAACGAGTCGGCTGGTGTCACGGAAAATATGGCGGATATTCCCGTTTGGGGAGAAATGAGCGGAGGGTTGCTGAAAAACCTGTGGTTTGAAAAAACAGGCGATTTTGCAGAGTTTAAAATCACAGAGCAGTTCAAAAAGTCGACGATTAAAATTGCCGCAGCAGTCGGTAACAGTTGCGGAAAGTTTGATATTTATGTGAACGGCAGGTTAATCGGTGAAAGAGATTTGTATTCCTCCAGTCCCGGAATAATCAATCCCTTAATTGACCTTGGTGAAAATGAACCGGTCGATAATGCTTTTGTGATCCGGTTTGTTTATAAAGATGCCAATCAGCAGGCCCGTCCGGTTAATCAAAGATCAGCCCTGGGAATTGACTATTTCCTGACAGAAAGCTTTTAAATTTAAAAGATTATATTGTGGTTGATGCAGAACAGTACAGAACGATCTAACCGCATTCCGGAATTAGATGACAAAGCTGTTTTATCTGCCCCTGCCGAGGGTGTTTGGTCGATCGCTACCGCCTGGGAATTACCGTTTGAAAAGAAGAATAACCTAAACCAATAACTATGAAGAGTTTATTATTTATATCATATTTCATGCTGGCGCTGTCCTTATTTGGGCAAGATCAGCTTTCCTTATTTGAGAAAGAAAAAGCCGTTTGTGGTCAGGACTGGCTTCTG
>JBDKTZ010000259.1:0-2989 GCA_039679975.1 Prolixibacteraceae bacterium | reverse complement strand
TACCTTTAATAATGTTCCAGTTGCCTTTCATTTTGTCTGAACTTGCACTCATGTGATCAATTTTTAGTTAATAATTAGCGAAACCTTTATTTTTATGTCGAGCTTAAATTTCTGACTTCTGCCTTTAAACTGCTGAGTTGTTGGATGGAAACCTTGATCAGCCGTTGCTGTTCGATCAGTATATCTTTCAGATATTGCGGCAGTTCATGGTCTGCGAGCACCTGGTCGTAAACATCCAGTGCCACCTTCTCTCCAAACATGCTTTCCTCGATTACTTTTTCGTTGGTTTGGTTGCTGAATAAAGCCTTAGTAGCCAGCCAGGTACGGTGGAAAAAGCCTTTTGCCGATCCCGAGCTGTTCAATTCGATCCCGAGCGACAAGGCCTCGTTTTTTAGATCCTCACTAAATGCCTTTCGTTGTTGCGAAAGCCGAAGGAACAACGTTTTCAAGTCGTCGTATCTGATCGCTTCGGCTGCGGTTCCGTAGCCCAAAACCCCGTCTTTACATATTTCAGTGATCTTTTGAAGATCGTCTGTCAGTCTTTCCTTGTTCATATCTGAATTGATTTTATATTAAGGATATTGTCTTTGTTTAACCCTGTTCATGAAGGCAGACGTAAGTTCTGATCCGTCGGCTCCATAAGCATCGACCACGGTGCCCCTGAAACCCGAATGGGTGCTCACCGCGTAGACAATGCTCATATCGGACGGATTGGAAATTCCCTCAAAGCGGTGGAACTCGTCCAGTTCAACTTCCGTGGGTTGAAAGGTCGCTCCGTTTTCCGAGGCCAACAACCCTTCGCTACTGATGCTGAAATTATGTGTATAGCCTTTTTCTTTCAGCTTATCGACAGCCTCCGACAGGGTTGAATATCGGTTGTTTTTGTCCATATCGTACTGGTTTATTGTAAACTGATTCCGAATAATTGGAAAGAAAAAATCCTGCCAAAACAGCAGGATCGTATAATGAAACGCCTTAATTTTTTGGAGATCAGAACAATGCCCGTATAGGCCTGCAGGAACACATCTGCGTGTTTATACTCGGAAAGAGTGTGGATATGTAGATATTATTCCCCAAAAAAAGAGGCTGTCTCAAAAGATCGGGACAGCCTCTTCCTATTTGTATACCTATTCGAGGTTAAATTCAAATACTCAATTCTCCAGGGGATAAATTGACTTTTGATACTACCTCCGGAACTTTTTAATGTGTTTCAGTTATCGGAGTTTGTTTTTTGGTTATCGGAGCCGCGCTCCCAGCTCTTTTTCAAAAATGTTGATCAGCTTTTGCATAATCCTGTCTATCTGGTTGTCCTGGAGTGTCTTCTCGTCGTCTCTCAGAATGAAACTCACCGCGTACGACTTCTTGTCATCGGGTATTCCTTTCCCTTCGTAGACATCGAATAGCCCCACCTTCCTGAGAAGCTTCCGTTCTGTTCTGAAAGCCAGATCGCGGATGGCCGAAAACCGGACGTCCTTGTTAAGCAACAGGGCCAGATCACGCCGTACCTCCGGATAACGCGGAATATCGGTGAAGGTGGTTTTATTGTTTCGTTGGCCTGGAATGATGTTGTCGAGCACAAAATCGGCGAAATATACGGGATTATCAATGCCAAATGTTTTCCTGACGCTGTTCCTGACAATGCCGGCTTCTACCAGCTTTTTCCCGTTTGAGGCATGCAGCGAGAGTCCTTCAGCGATGAGGTCGTTGCTGTAATTTTCCTGTTTCAATGTTTCCGGTGAAATTCCCAGCCTGATCAGCAGGCTGTCAACATAGGCTTTCAGCTGGAAAAAGCTGCTTTCGGTCTGGGGAGCTGCCCAGCTCTCCTGTTCTTTTTTACCTGAGATAAAGAGTGCCAGGTGCTCTTCTTCCCAATAATTCTTAAGCGGATTGTCGGTCAGTTCCGATTCTTTTCTGAAGTAGCAGTTTCCGGTTTCATACATCCGCAGGTCACTGTTTTTCCGGTTGGCATTGTAAGCCAGAGCCTCCAGCCCGCCAAACAGGAGGGTCTGCCGCATGCAGCTCAGATCGGTACTAAGAGGATTTAACAACCTGACACTGTTTGACGGCGGGAAGGCTGTGCAATTTTCGTAGTATGCTGCTTTTGTGAGTGAATTTGACCAGATTTCATGAAATCCCTGAGCGGTAAGCGAACCGGCCATCAGTTCCCGGATCCTGACCGGATCGGGTTTTACCCGGTACTGCAGGCTGGCATTGACCCTTTGCGGAATCTCTACGTTATTATAGCCATAAATGCGAAGTATTTCCTCAATGACGTCGGCTTCGCGTTTTACGTCCACCCGGTAAGCCGGAACAGCCAGTGAGAGTCCCTCGGAACTTTCATTCTCGATTTTTATTTCAAGTGAAGTGAGGATGTTTTTGATACGTTCGCTTCCCAGGTCTTTTCCGATAAGCTGTTTGATACCGGCATAACGCACGTCAACTTTGAAGTCTTCAACAGGCACGGGATAAATATCGGTAATTTCCGAGCTGATCTTCCCGCCTGCGATTTCACGGATCAGCAAGGCTGCACGTTTGAGTGCGTAAACCGTGCCGTTTGGATCGGTTCCCCGCTCAAAGCGGAAGGATGCGTCGGTGTTAAGTCCGTGGCGGCGGGCGGTCTTGCGGACATATACCGGGTCGAAGCAGGCCGATTCAATGAAAACATTGCGGGTCGATTCTTTGATCCCTGATCCGATTCCGCCGAACACGCCGGCGATGCACATTCCCTCCCGGCTGTTACAGATCATCAGGTCGTCGGCATGAAGTTCCCGCTCCACTTCGTCGAGGGTCGTGAACCGGGTTCCCGAAGGCAGGGTTTTAACCACCACTTTCCCGCCGGAGATCTGATCTGCGTCGAATGTATGGAGCGGCTGGCCTGTTTCGAATAACACATAGTTCGAGATGTCGACCACATTATTGATTGGGTGAAGTCCGACGGCCTTCAATCTGTTCTTAAGCCAGTCGGGTGACTCGCCAACTTTTACGTCTG
>JBDKTZ010000486.1:0-12713 GCA_039679975.1 Prolixibacteraceae bacterium | reverse complement strand
CCGCGAATTGTGATGAAATTGATAAAAGGCTTATCCGGATAGAAGACGGTTTGTCGGACATTGATCTCTGTCGTTTCCTGGTTGGGATCAACATTCCTGAACTGTGCCCGGATCGTTGTCATGGAGGAATCGACCTCACCCCACCAAAGCAGATTTTTCTCATCGGCAGGGCGCATGACCTCCTCCTGAACGGCAGCCTCCATCAGCCAGTCTCCGTTCAGGTAAACCGCTCCGGTGTGATATTTCCGCCCTGCCGGCTGAGGCGAAAACCAATCGCCCCGGATCAGATCCGAATAAGGATTGAATTTCCCAAAAAACACATTCGGGATTTTCACCATCCAGGTGTCATGGTCCAATCTCTTCCAGCCTTTTATGATTTCAGAACCTTTAATCTCCACTTTCTCTCCGGGAGCGGCCTGGTAAACAATCCGTTTCAAATCGGAGTCACCTCCCCGGGGAGGTGTGATCTGTTCGCGGTAAACACCGGCGTGAACGGTTACTGTGTCGCCGGGCATTGCCTCCCGTGCAGCCCGGCTGATTGTCAGGAATGGCTTAGGTGCTGAACCGTTGTATCCGTCATCCCCTTTAACAGAAACATGATATTCTCTTGCTGAGATGCCAACCGACAGCAAAAGACCAAACATTAATAATTCAATTTTTCTGAATTTCATGGTTTAGCTGGTATTAGGTTAATTAAATTCTTTTACTGCGTGAATCATAGCCGCAATATTTTCGACCGGCACATTTGCCTGAATATTATGCACCGTATTAAATACAAAGCCGCCATCTTTAGCCAGAATATCACATAACCGGAGTACTTCTTCGCGAACCTGTTCCGGCTTTCCGTAAGGCAGTGTCTTTTGCGTGTCGATGCCTCCGCCCCAGAAAACCAGGTCTTTCCCGTAATTCTTTTTCAATTGGACCGGGTCCATGCCTTTTGCCGATAACTGTACCGGGTTGATGATATCAAAACCGGCGTCAATGAAGCGCGGCATGAACGACTCCACTGCCCCGCACGAATGCTTGAACGTTTTCCACGTGGTGTGTGAGTGGACCCAGTCATTAATGCGCCGGTAATAAGGTAACCACAAATCATCGAACTGCTCCGGCGCGCAAAAAGTTGAACCTTGGGTGCCAAAATCGGTCCCGCATATGAAAACGGCATCCAGGTTATCTCCGACCACCTCATGAATCCGGCCGATATTTTCCAGGGCAATCTCTGTTTGCCTTTCAAAAATACCTTTGATGTAATCCGGCCGCATAACGGTGCTCATGTACCACTCGGCAATATCACGGATACCCTTGGGATGCTTTACCTGTAATCCGGGGACGAGCGCAATATCGCCGAGGGCCGTGCCACCCAGACCCGCGATGACAGCCTTACCGGTTGCTCTGGCTCTTCGGGTGGATCCCCTCCAGAATTCCAGCTCATCTTCCGGAATGGGCGTGAATTCTTCCAGGTTATCACGAACATTCAGCTTTTCTTCAATAATGGGTTCCTGCCTCACAATGGCATCAAAAAAATAGCTTGCCACAGGCATCCGGGAAGAGGGAGATGCCGAAAGATCCCCTTCAGGATAGATCAGCAGATCACCGTTGGTGTCGTAAGTCGTATTAAGGCCGTCAGGTACCAGTACGGTCTGTCCCCAGAATGTCTTCAGTTCCTTCAGCGGCTCATGGTTATAAATTCCAAACATGTTGTTTTTACCCCAGGCACCAATCACATCGATACCCATGGCTTCAATCAGGTCATCATCGATCAGACCCAGCATCTGATAAGGTTCAATTACCCGGACCGGCTTTGTTTTCAATCCATAATATTTCCGCAGGTTTTCAACGGCCAGAACATGTATCCCGGTAACGGCAGTTGATCCCAAATCGACCACAATACGATCGGGTTGTCTGTGACTAACGGTCAGGTCAAATCGTTCTTTTGAGTTCATAGGTATATGATTTTTTATAATCAGGCTAAATGGGTACTTCAAACCATCTCTGTCAGAACAAAACGCAACTATTTCGTTTCATCGTCCCGGCATTCTCCTTAAAATGATCCGCGATCAATAAAACGAAAAGGATTATATATGACCTCATTCTTCCTGCCGGTCACCATTTCTGCAATTTGCTTACCCATCACAGCAAAATCGGTCGACAAAACAGAAATTCCACAGGCAGCAATCTTCTTAAGAGGGGTTTCATTATAGGAAATCAGTCCCACATCAATGCCGGGCCGAAGACCAAGACATTGTGCTTCCTCAACCAGGTAAACCAGATCTTCATCATCAATGACGACATATGCTTCTCCCTTCGCAGGTTTTCTCTTTTTAAGGGAAGTGCGCAAAATCAGAGAAACGAAATGATTTTTCCTGCAAAACCGGTTAAAGCCTTTCACAATACCGGCAGGAGGATCCGTAATCTGGTTCCTGAACACCAGTATCAATTTGCTGTATTTCCCGCACAAACCGCTAAGTGAGTTCAGCGTCTCAAAAATATCCTGTTCGAAATTCTGAAAAACACCCGGATAGTTAACCAATGGATCAGAGGGTTTGATGTCCAGCAGAAAAAGCCTGTCTGACGGAATCACTTTTAAAACTTCTCCCAAACGGTCATGCTCCATGGGCATGATCACGTACGACTGGTATTTTCCAATGCTTTCTGCAATTGTTCGCTCAAACACCCTGAAGTTATAATGATGGAAATACATATCGATAAACGCATTGGTTCCGGCATGCTCCCGGATGGCGTTAAAGATCACCTCCTTATAGGAACTGAAGGTATCAAAAAGGACAAAAATCCGGTTTTGAACCTCAAACTGAAGTGATGAGATATAATATCCTTTACCATGAACAGGAATGATAATACCCTGTTCCTGAAGGGCTTTAAATGCTTTCACTACAGTTTCACGGGCCAGGTGATAGTCATTGGCCACGTGATTAATGGAAGGGAGCTGCGACCCTATCTCCAGACTTCCATCTTCAATGTGCGCCAGCACAGAGTTAATAATTTGCTGGTAAACAGGAATATTTAATGACTTATCAATTTTAATTACAGGTATCATTTGAAAGTTGCTCACTACTATACTATTCTATACTGTACTATACAAAAATATAAAAAAAAGCCGGCGTTCCAAATGCCGGCTATTATTTGTACCTATTCTTAATAAGTTCTGCGTTCACCCGGCTATCCGAAAATTGTCTCCTTTATTTTTGTCATTGCTTCTTCCTGTTTTTCCCGGACATACTTCATGGAAGCCGCCAAGTTGGCTGTTACGGTGTCGTAGTGACTAAATACCTCCATCAGCCTGCCCGCGACATCGCTTCCGGTGGTCTTTTCGATCTCAAAAACCCAGTCGGGAAGGCCAATATCATAATACATCTGCCCCTTGATGGTATCTTCAGGCTGGCGCAAATAAAATGCAGGCGTTCCCTGGGTGTATGCAATGATTGGCGAATGGCATTCCAGACTGATTACTGCAGTGGCATTTTTATAAATGGTCGTTGCCTCGTCAATCCGCCAGAACGATTCTTTTTTGATGACCTTCTGCTTGACATCATCGGGCAGAGGATTGAATAATAACTCATCAAAGAGGTCCATGTTGTGAATCATCTCGGGGCATAGAAGCACAGGATTTCCGGTTTTCCTTACCCAGGTAATCATGGCCTCGCGGGCTTTGGCATGGTCTTCTTCCTTATGCCGGTTGTTTAGTTCGTCTGTAGCCTTCACCCGCTCTGTACTCCAGGGCGCCGGATCGAACCGAAGTTCCGGCGCAATGCGGTAGTAAGGTGTCACCCGCAGACGGGGAACCACACAAATAAACGTCTTAGTCTTCAACCCCTGCCCGCTCATAAATTCGAGGGCTTTCTGTTCATTCTGTACACGGGTACCAAAGGTGGCATCGGGGGCAAAGTCAATCAGCGGGCACTTGACCCGCGCTTTCCTGAGATTTGCAAGAGAGGCTGTTTCGCGTGTAAAACAGAAGGAAGCATGATCAATAAACTCCTTTCTTGTTCCCTCGGGGGGAGTGCCTGCCGTAATCCCAAAGATCCCGTATGGCTTATTATAATTCTTTGCCACCCACGCTACCTCAGTTTCCTCGCCATGCCCTGCAATCACAAAGTCGGCCTGCCTGGCCACTTTGCCGATTTCTTCTTTGACAGGCGCGCCTTCGCTCAATTTCGAGTGAACGATCCGAACCTGTGGCCAATATGCCAAAATCAGTTCATCAAACTCAGGAAGATCGATCTTCGGCCAAAGTATAATCTTCACCTCCGGCAAATATGTGGTCAGCAGGTTCAGGATCCCCGTTACATGCCCGTGATCGCCCATATTGGCATACTGAATGCCTGTGCACAGTAAAACGGTTTTCTCCTTTTTCCCAAACAGGGTTTTTCCGAAAAGATCAGGCGAAAGGGCGATACCACCCGAAAGCAATCCAAGGTTTTTAATATAGTTTCTGCGATCCATGCGATTTAAAATTAGCTCTGATAAAAAGATTCAAATTTACTCTCCGTTCTCCTTTATTATGAACCGGCTCAGGGAAGGAATCTTTAATTGCAGTTCACTGATCACGAGACCGGCAAACCGATGGGCCCCTTTTTCAGACAAATGCGTATTATCCTGCTTTCCCTCAGGATAATTAGCACAAGGATCCACCCACAAATAAGTTTCTTTCGAAAGTTCTTCTCCCAGCTTGTTGACATACGCTGTCCCCAACTGATTTAAGTCAATCAGTACAACTTCCTGTTCCCGGCTTAGCTGCCGGACCACATCCGGATAGTCCCCATGTGTGTCCGATAGCGTTCCGTTTTTAAACGCCCGGCGGGGAATAGGGGTAAACAAAACCGGAATTGCCCCTTTTGCCCGCGTTTCTTTTACGAATTTCTCCAGGTTGCTTTTATAAAGTCCATGGGCAGCAGCATATCGCAGGGTGTCGAGATTTTTTTCATCATTGTGTCCGAACTGGATAAAAACGTAATCTCCGGCAGAAAGGCTATCTGTCACTTGCTGCCATCTGCCCTCGTTTATAAAGGTTTTTGTGCTGCTCCCGTTTTTTGCACGATTATCTACCGTGACGCTGCTGTTAAAATAACAGGAAAGTACCTGCCCCCATCCGGTTTCCGGAAACTTGTCGGCAGTTTTATTGGCCATCGTCGAATCGCCGATCATGTATACTTTGAAATTTTCCGGGCGCTCCTCCTGTTCTTTGCAGTTAAAGCTCATCAGGCAAAAACTCATCAGGACAAAGAGCAGCCCTGACCGTCTATTTCTTTCATGAATACTTATATATTTCATCTCTTCTACTTTACTCATTATCAATGATCCACAGGCACGAATAGCCGGTGCATACATACAGTTTACCATTGTGTGACTTAATCCTTCCGTAAATAAAATTTCCTTCAATTCCGGGAATAGCAATTTCCTTTATGAATTTCGGTTTAGCCGCATCTGCCAAATCATAAATCATGACCGACTGATTGGTGGTAATATAAAGTTTGCTGCAGTCGATAGAAAGCTTTTCAGACTGGGCAGCCGTTGTGGCCAGCTTTTCGGAGAAAATTTCATGGGGGTTCTGCGGATCTTTCGCGTCGTACACATGCAGGCTTTTACTTCTGGAACTCCGGTAGATGTATGAATCCTTCACGGCAACTCCGTTGGTCGGCTCCTGTATCACGGTTACTTTCTCAAGAGACAACGGACTTTTGATATACTTCAGTACCAAAAGCGACTTTGCATTGGCCGCTGCAAAATAATCTGTGTTAAAGGCGCCGTCGCTCACCTGATGCATGAAATGTTCAACCGGAAGGTCTTTTGCTGACGGTTGGGGATTAAATTCGTCGGAAATATCAATACAACCGGTGGTTGCCCAGGTATCGGTTCGCAGGATGATCCGGTGGTCATTGATCCACATGTCGTTAAGAAAGCGTCCGGCTCCGATGGTCGTGATTAACCGGGGGCTGCGGATATCTGTTAAATCGACAGCCTGCAGCCCTTTCGCTCCGCACGACAAATAGGCGATTTTCCCGGAGACCACAACATCATAAACGGTCCCCGCTGCCTTGAATGTGGCAATCCGGTTACGGGGGTCGGCAATGTCGGCAATTTCAAGTCCTTCCGATCCGCATGCCATATAGATGTACTTATCGTCCAGAAAACAGGAATGGACTTGCCCCTTAGAGAATAACTTGGTCATCCCTCCCTCCCGGGTATAAGGCTGATATGCTGCATGGACAATTTCAGGCTGAGTGCCTGTATCCAGATACTGCGGGCCGGCCAGCCCTTCAGCAGAAATGAGCTGGCAACCGTTCTTATAGTCTGCCAGAATGATCAGGTTGTCGGTGAGGGCCAGGTCATGGGCGTAATTCACATCGGTATACGATGCCAGGAGTGTCAGCTTTTCAGGTTCGCTGATGTCAAAAACATAAACCCCGTCATAGCCGTTCGCGAAAAACAGCTTGTTCCCGCTGATCTGAACTTCCCAACAGTCGGGCGACCTTGTTTCATTCCCCAGCGGAATCGTATAGGAAGTCACCAACCGTGCATTCTCCGGCTCCCTGATATCGATGACCGAAACCCCGTGACCGCCGTGTCCGTGAGCAACATAGGCATAATTTCCTTTGATGGCAACGCCCCAGGCATTCCCCGGGACAGACACCGATTTCACAGGCTTTGGATGTGCCGGATCTGAAATATCCAGGATCGTCATCACTTTCTTATAGTGCTCGCCGATGTAGGCATAATTTCCCCTGCTCTTAGCTCCTTGTGCCTCCGGGGTTTTAATTTTACCAAGAAACTTAAGTTTTTCCGGATTGCTGATGTCGATTGTTTCCACACCGACGGTACGGTTACAGCAAATCAGAATGTCTCCGTTAACGGCAATGCCTGTAGCCTGTTCTATCGAATCGTAAGTTGCAAGATAACGGATCGAAGACGGATTCTTTACATCAAATACCTGTATTCCCCCCATACGGCAGGCCACAAAAGCATAATCGCCTTTTAGTTCGATATCACAGCCTACTCCTTCCAAAGGAACCCTCGACAATATTTGGGGATGACAGGGATCAGCTATATCGGCCGCAGCCAGTTCTTCCGTCCCCACGATAAAAACGATCTTCTCTTTCACGGCTACAGAGCGGACACTGTTTAGCCGGATGCAGGCAATGCGCTTTAAGTCAGCTTTCACATCGCCGGGTTGTGTCAAATCATCGGATGGTGTCACATCATTCCCCTGACAATTAACAAACATCAGCAAAATGCAAATGACAGTAAGTAAATTTCTCATATTCCGTTCAGTTTAGTTATTGGATTATCAGCCCGGAACTCCGGGCCGCATGTCACTACTGCTATTCAGCAAAAATAATGGTCGGATTCCCGTCAATTCCTTTTTCTTTGATCAGCGTCCCGATCTTCGAATCGAACGGGTAATAGCTTGTGTACTCCACGCCTACCATTCCGAAATTTCTACCTGCAGCCTGCACATAAATGTTGTTTTCCATTTTCGGCAAATGCTCTTCTTTCAGTGCACTTACCGAAAGAAGCACATCCACACTCCGGTCAAAAATATTCCCTTCTATATGAAAATTCTCAGCAGGGTACTTCCGCTTGCCGCCCAGCCAGCCGGCCTGTATATGCCGGGCCACCTTGTTGGGCCTTTGCCATCCAAAACCATAGCCTGCAAAACGGCAGATGTTATTTGTGAAAGAAATATTCCTCATCACGTCTCCCTCCGACAGCGGCTGGTCAAGAAAATACTCGATGGAATAGGAACAGTATTCGATCAGGTTATTGCTGTACCTGACATTTTCCATGATAACCGGTGCAGATGAGGTGTAATTCTTATACTGGTGTGTCACGCCGGCATCGTAAACCTGATAGATGTAGCAATGGTCAACGATATAATCGCTGCATGCACCATATATCTCCACTGCATTCCCGTAACGGGTTGTCTCCCGCTGGATCGAGCCTCCGATCCATCCCAGTTCACAGTTCGTTACCTTCAGTCCGTTGCACGATCCTGAACTGATGCCGTGCGCTCCGCCAAATTTCAGGCACAGGTTATCAATGGTAACATGGTCTCCTTCCACCCGGATAATGTGTTCTTTCAGACAAAATTCGATCGATGGGAAACGATCGGCCGGATTCCCTTTATCTGAGTATAGATAGATCTTTTTGTCGGTTACGCCGTGGAACATTTCAAGATCATTTCGGAGCTGACCGATGTCACCTGTAAACCCATCGATTCCGATGACTTTTTTGGTGGTATAAAACTCCCCCCCGTTAAAAACGAGAACGCCCGCATCATTGCTGAATACCTGATCATAGACATACACGTTCGGTGTGCCGGTTTCCTTCCATCTGTTCCGGACCGAATAGTTTTGAAGGGAACCGATTATTTTGGGCTTATCGCCGCTTCCAAATGCCGAATAGGTCACACCCGCCTTTGCTTTCAGGCTTCCCCTCCAGCTTCCGCCGCGTTCAAAAAGCACAAGGTCGCCGCTTTTCAAGTCAGCCAGGCTCACTTTCGAAAGTGTTGCCCAGCCTGTTTTGGATGATTTTCCGTTATTCGAATCACTCCCGCCATTCGAGACATAATAGACCGTTCCGGCTGTAATACCTTTTTGCGAAGCCGAGTTCAGGATTTCAGCCTTCAGGGCATCGGCCTTTGCATTTACATCTGAAAGCGTACGGACCTCTTCTTTTTCAGGTCCGGGCTTTGGTGTTTCAGCTGATTCGCCTTTACTGCACGAGAACAAAACGGCCAGGATGACCGTGGCAAAAAGCACTTTTTTCATAGGTTGTTTAATTTACCAATTACAGTTTCACATTCGGCTTCTTCCCTTACGACGCCTATCCCCAAGCATGGAATCCTTCCTTTTTATTGAACACCGGCAAACTGTGCGGCACAGCACAGTCCATTAGCTGAGATACGAGTATACCCAGGCTTCTTTAAAGGGAAAGGAATCCCCTCCGGCGGAAGCCGGCAATCTAAAGGTTCATACAACCGAAATCAGGCAGATAGCGCTGATTTACCCGCGCTATCTACCTTTCGTCGGTGAAAGAATTACGGTTTGGTTTTTGCCGACACCGTACCCCGAAGCATCTCCCCAAAGTATATTTTGAAAGTATATGATGTGGCTGCGGTAAGTGCCGGAATAAGCTTCTCACCGGCATCTGAAGCCGATACAGGAACAACGGTATCTGCCGCCCCGGCAGTTGAAACGACGATCGTTGAAACCGTTTTCGTCTTATCCCACTTCAGCAAAACCTGATTGGTACCGATATCAGTTGCAGCAATTGTATAAAAAATGTTTTCGATCCCCGTCCTGAATGTGATTTGTTCATATTCCGAATCCTTTATCGTACTGATTTTACTCAGTCCCTTTATACGGGCAGAATAAATGGTATCGCTCCACAAATCCTGCACCGTGTATTCATCGACGCCATCCAGGGGAATGACCTGCAGATCGGTTGAAAACAAAAGGCTGTCACGGCTAATCTCAAGGCTGTAGGATGCATTCGCAATTGGGATCCAGGTCAGTCTCACCTTATTTCCGTCAACTCCGGCAGTAAGCAAAGCCGGGCGAAATAACCGTTCAGGGGTATTGTCCACTGCGTCTTCCTCATCGCACGAAATCATGAACATGGGGAGGCATAACAGCATCATGATCAACTTGGTTATACTATATTTAATTCGTTCCATTCTATTCTTTTTATTAATTATCATATCCTCGATTCTTTGATTTGCACCTGCGCTACGGAAGCTGGTCATTGCTCAACACGCCGTTACTTGCTGTGATCAGATCAATGTAGATGGGTTGTAAATGATTATTCTTTGCCGGATCATACCCGTTCGCCACGTTTGCGACACTCGAAAGCTGCTTTTCCTTATTACTGGCCGAGTAAAGCGGCACCCAGGCTGAACGCGTGTAACCCGAAATAGCTGTCTCGGGCAAACGGTAATCGGGATTCAGAATATCGATCGTTTCTCCGTCAGCATTTCGTTTCCAGAAAATATGCGCCGGCACTTTGTCGTGATAGGCATACGATTCATCATCATCATAAATCTTCTGCATGTCTGCTTTCATCTGGTTAATCTTTGTTCCCAGCAGGTTCCAGCGAACAAGGTCCTGTTTGCGGATGCACTCTCCGCCGAGCTCCCAGCCGCGTTCATCAATAATCGCGTTGAAGAAAGCCTCCCTGCCTGTCGAAACAGAATCAACATAGTGCGTTACTTTTGACGTCCACATTGCTTCAGGGAACGCTCTTTTTCTCACTAGGGCCAGCGCATCTTTGGCGGCCTGTGTAGGACCGTTAAGCTGATTCTCTGTTTCAGCAAACATCAATACAATGTCCGAATACCGCATCATCGGCCAGTTCACTCCGGTAAAAGTTGCCGCGCTCATATCCCCTCCCAATGAAGGATTGATCCATTCCCTGCGGAATTTACACCACCCGAGCGCATTGGGCGATGCCAGCATCTGGATGCCTGCATTTACTCCTGATCCGCTGTAGCTGTACATTTCAACAGAGACGTCTCTGCGAACATCACTCCGGTCGAACGAATAATAGTAGGTAAGCGGAATGCTCAACCTTGAAGGGGCCCTGCCGTATTTCTTATCGGCTGTCGCATTGTGAGCGATTCCCCAACTTTCGGCAACCCGCCCCCTTGAAAGTAACCGGCCAAAGGCAATTTCGAACAGAACCTCCTTGTAAGTCAAATCCATCGAATAAACATGCAGGTTCTTAAAGATATTTTCAAAGTCAGGATTAAACCGGTGCTCCCCGCTCTCCATCACCTCTTTACATTCCTGATTTGCAACTTTATAGTATTCTTCCCAGTATCGGCCCCGCCTGGTCTCGAAAGTCTTGTTGCGAAGCGAATAACCGGCGTAGGCCAATGCCATCCTGGCCCGTAAGCCTTTTACAAAAGCTTTGTTTACGCGTTCTGTCGTCTGTGTTTTGCTCATCCAGGGAACATAATCCTCCACTTCTTTCAGGTCCTGAATCAGGAACTCATAGATAGAATCCCTGTCGGCTTTTGGAAGGTTGAATTCATCCCCTGCCTGGGTCGACTTTGTCTTGAAAGGAACATCACCCCAATGATGGATCAGCTCACTGTAAAAATAGGCTCTCAAGGTGACCGCTTCTCCATACAGACGACGCGCCTCATTGGCATGTTCACCTTCCCAAAGAACGCTCTTCGGAAGATTATCAATGCAAAGGTTTGCCTTTTCAATCCCCGAATACAAATCGTTCCAGACCTGCTGCAGATAGTTGGTTCCCTCGGTTGCCGCGTAGTGAGAAATATTAAATACGGCTCCGTTGTTGGCACCCCAGTTTACCTCGATATCATTATCTGTCTTATAGAACATAAAATTATAATCATACAGGGGGTTCGAGGTCAGTTGCTCGTAGACACCGTATACTGCTTTTGTTGCAAAATCCAGATTCCCAAAAGTTGTTTCCTCTGTTAATGTTGATTTGGATTCAGTGGCCAGGTAATCCTCGCACGAAACCACCGAAAAAGAGAGCAGTATATAGCAAAAGAATTTAACGTATCGTTTCATTTTCATTAATTTTTTAGAATTCAACATTCAAACCGAGGTTAAAAGAACGGCTTCTTGGATAAGCACACCAGTCTACACCCGGGGTTAACGGGGTCGATCGCAGGGCATCGACTTCAGGATCATAACCCGAGTAGTTTGTCCAGGTCCACAGGTTATATGCGGAGGCATATAACCTTAGTTTTGTGATTCTCATTTTCGACAAAAGATTTGCGGGCAGCGAGTATCCGACTGTTAAAGTATTCAGACGCAGAAAAGATCCGTCTTCAACGCCCCATGAATGTAAGGGAATGTTGTTCATTAAAGGAGACCAGATGGTTGCGTTTTTATTCATTTCGGCCAGTTGTGCCGGATCAGTGATCACATTTCCGTTCGATTTGTCAATGTAGCTAAAACGATTCTCCAGGTTCATCACGTTCAAAAGATTCTTGTACGGGTAATTCGCGTAGGCTGTTGTGCAGAACAACTTATTTGCATTGTAGATATCGTTGCCATATACCCAGTTAAAGAAAGCAGACATATCAAATCCTTTGACTTGTGCCGTCAGTGTTACACCGCCCGTATGCTTGGGATTGGCGTTGCCTATAATCACCTTATCTTTACCATCAATAAGGAAATCGCCATTTTGGTCCTTCAGTTTCAGGGCACCCGGCATCAATTTGTAACCTCCGCCCAACAGTCCATTATTTACCACTCCCTCTTTTAATACGTACTTATCGTCGACATAGTCAAAATCGTCGAACGAATACATTCCCTCCGTTACCTGACCATACATCTGCCCAACTTGTCCTCCTTCGTTAACCAGATAATCGCCGGCAGGTCCGCCCGAGGAAATCCACCGTGCCGTTTGTTCCCAACTTCCGACTTCTCCCAGGTTGTCAATACGGTTCCGGTTGAAGCCAATATTAAACGAAGCAGATAACTGGAAATCTTTTTTCTCAACGAAAACGGCATTCAGCGTAAGTTCGATTCCCCGGTTTGACGTTTGCCCGATATTCTGCCATTGGGTGGAATATCCCGAACTTGAAGGGATCGTTGCTTTGATCAGCAGGTCTTTCGTCGTATTCTTGTACAATTCGACAGAACCGCTGATGCGTTGTTTGAACAAGCTGAAATCGGTTCCGACATTGCGGGTGATGGTTGTTTCCCATTTCA
>JBDKTZ010000471.1:0-7769 GCA_039679975.1 Prolixibacteraceae bacterium | reverse complement strand
TTCTGATGCTGGTAATCGGCGGAGTGTTACTGTACCTGGGTATCAAAAAGGACTATGAACCACTCTTGCTGGTACCGATTGCTTTTGGTGTGATCCTGGCCAACCTGCCCGGCGGCGGTATGGGTGTCGTTCCCGCTGAACTCGTCCGGATTGATGAGCACCGTTACATGAACCTGTTTGAAATAGCCCAGGAGTATGGGATTATGAATTTCATTTACTACTCCCTGATCAAGACCGGATTTTTGCCCCCTGTTATTTTTATGGGAGTAGGAGCCTTGACCGATTTTGGACCTATGTTGAGGAATCTGAAGCTGTCGCTCTTTGGAGCCGCCGCCCAGCTGGGGATTTTCGCGGTTTTGATTTCGGCGATCCTGATCGGCTTTACTCCGGGTGAAGCTGCTTCTCTGGGTATCATCGGGGGGGCCGATGGTCCGACCGCGATCTATACCACCATCAAGTTGGCTCCTCATCTGCTCGGACCGATTGCAATTGCCGCCTATTCTTATATGGCGCTGGTGCCCGTGATTATCCCGCTGGTTACCCGGCTCACCTGCAGCGAAAAGGAACTACGGATCAACATGAAGGAAATGGACAAGCTCTATCCCCCCAAGTATACGATTAAGAATATCCGCGCGGTAAAGATCATTTTCCCGATCGTGTTGGGTATCGTTATTTCCCTGTTCGTACCTTCGTCTGTACCGCTGCTGGGGATGCTGCTCTTCGGAAACCTGATCAAGGAAATAGGAGTGGCTGTTGGGCGTTTGTCCGATGCAGCCAACGGGCCTATCATGAATACGGCCACCATTTTCCTGGGATTAGCCGTAGGTGCAACCATGACCACCGAAGTATTCCTGAATACCCAAACCATTATGATCGTTGTGGGAGGTTTCCTGGCATTTGCTATTTCTATTGCCGGAGGAATTTTTGCCGTCAAGCTCTTTAATCTCTTTTCCAAAAAGAAGATCAATCCATTGGTAGGCGCGACAGGCTTAAGTGCTGTTCCCATGGCTTCCAGGGTGGCAAACGAAATTGCCGTCAAATATGACGTCAAAAACCACATCCTGCAATATTGTATGGCCAGTAATATTTCCGGGGTCATTGGTTCTGCGGTCGCTGCAGGCGTGCTGATCTCGTTCCTAAGCTAGAAGGAATAGCCGGAAACATTTCGTTCTTTTTATAAAAATGAATGATTAACCTTTTTTCAGGTATATTTTGTCATAAAAAATAAGTTTTTTCTGCAGAATTCGTACTTTTATGCGTCAGGAGAGAATGATTTCTCTCCTGATTGTTTTTTTAAAAAACCTGACTAACATGAATATTAAAATTCGGGAAATCGCCGAAAGGCTGCGAGGCTTTCGCGATGCCCTTGATCTTTCCCCTGAAAGTTGTGCCCAGGCATGCGGTGTCACTCCTGAAGAGTATAAAGAATACGAAAGCGGCAACTCGGATATTCCGGTTACCTTTTTATACCGTTTTTCAGTTGCCTGCAATCTGGAATTCTCTGCTTTACTGACGGGCGACATGCCCAGGATGACATCCTACTCGCTTACGCGAAAAGGGACCGGTATTGCCGTGGAAAGACGCAAAGAATACCGGTATCAGGCGCTGAATGAAACCTTCATCGATAAAAAAGCCCAACCATTTATCGTTACCGTAAGTCCGGATCCCGAACAGGAAACTGTACCGTTATACCAGCATGAAGGACAGGAGTTTAATTTGATCCTGAAGGGACGTTTATTAATTCTTTTGAAAGATAAGGAATTGATCCTCGGGGAGGGAGATTCGCTTTGGTTTAACTCGGGATTACCCCACGGGATGAAAGCGATGGACGGTAAAGAAGCGGAATTTTTAGCTATGATTTTTAATAAGTAGTATGAAGCTGAGTGAACGGTATTTAAAACAGAGCACGTTCGAAAACCTGAACGATTTTGTTGAAAACCTGGAGTTCCTGATTCCGGGAAATTTTAATTTTGGTTACGATGTAGTGGACGAATATGCCCGGCTGGAACCTGAGAAAACAGCGCTTGTCTGGACGAATGACAAAGGGGAACACCGGGATTTCAGTTTTGCTGATATTAAAAGATACAGCGACCGCACGGCGTCCTATTTTAAGTCGCTCGGTATTGGCCGGGGAGACAAGGTAATGCTTATTTTAAAGCGTCGGTTTGAATTCTGGTTTTCAATCATCGCACTTCATAAGATCGGTGCAGTTTGTATACCGGCGACACATCTGCTGATGAAAAAAGATATTGTGTACCGGAATAATGCTGCCGGAATTAAAGCGATTGTTTCGGTGGGCGATGAAAACGTGCTTGCCCAAATCGATCTGGCTATGCCCAAATCGCCGACTGTTGAGCAGAAAATCTCGGTAGGACCGCTTGTTCCGGCGGGATGGAACGATTTTTCAACAGGTATTGAACAGGCGCCTGTATTTGTGAAGCCTGAAAAACCTTCGGAAAATTCAGATATTTCCGTCCTGTATTTTACTTCAGGAACAACGGGGAATCCCAAAATGGTGGCTCACGATTTTACTTATCCTCTTGGGCATATTGTTACGGCATCGTACTGGCAAAATGTGCAGGAGAACGGCTTACACTTAACGGTGGCCGATACGGGTTGGGGTAAGGCTGTCTGGGGAAAATTATACGGACAGTGGCTTGCCGGCTGCGGGGTGTTTGTTTACGATCATGACAAATTTACTCCGGCCGATATGCTTGAAATGATCAGCAAATATAAGGTTACTTCTTTCTGCGCGCCGCCTACCATCTACAGGTTTATGATCCTTGAAGATTTTTCGAAATATGATCTGTCTTCGCTGAAATATTGTACGGTGGCGGGTGAACCTTTAAATGCTGAAGTATATAACCGTTTTTTGAAATTGACAGGAATTGAGCTAAAGGAAGGTTTTGGACAGACCGAATCGGTGGTTTCGATCGCAACATTTCCGTGGATGAAGACAAAGCCGGGTTCAATGGGGATACCAAATCCTTCGTATGATGTGAACTTGTGGCATCCCGAAGACCGCCTCTGTGAAGACGGTGAGATTGGCGAAATTGTAATTTATACGGAGAAAAATATTCCTGCAGGCTTGTTTAAGGAATATTACCGTGACCCTGAACAAACGGCTTCATCGTGGCACGATCACTATTATCACACGGGCGACCTGGCCTGGCGTGATGAAGATGGCTACTACTGGTTTGTTGGAAGGACCGACGATGTGATTAAGAGTTCCGGTTACCGGATCGGACCATTTGAAGTTGAAAGCGCGTTAATGACGCACCCTGCTGTTGTTGAATGTGCGGTTACCGCTGTTCCCGATGAGATCAGGGGGCAGGTCGTCAAAGCGTCTGTGATTCTGGCCGAAAAATACCGCCCCGGCTCGGATGAACTGGTCAAAGAGATCCAGGATCATGTGAAACATACCACCGCACCATATAAGTACCCGCGAATTGTCGAATTTGTCACGGAGCTGCCAAAAACAATATCCGGGAAAATAAGACGGGTAGAAATCAGGGAAAAGCACCAATAAATGAAAAAGGCGCCGATGCAGGCGCCTTTTTCATTTATTTTAACCGGATCAGGACTACTGATTTGGAGGGAAGTTCCACGCTGAGTTTGCCATCCTTCGGCTTTTTAACATCGAACGGTTTCAGGGTGACTTTTTCTTCTTTTCCAAAATCGTTATAATCATTCATATTTTGTGCAGTAACGATTTCACCATTTGCTGTTGTGAAATTCTGCCCGGTGATCGTCAAACTGACATTTTCTGTTTTATTTGGATTTAAGTTGCAGCATGTGATCGAAATAACGCCATCTTTAACAGAAGCCGAAGCATTCACTGCCGGAACAGAAATGCCGTTGAACTCATAATTTTCAGTTTCCAGATTCATCGGGATCAACGTGGCATCCTGATGAACGCTGTACATCCTGAAAACATAATAGGTGGGGGTCAGGACCATTTCATCATCTTTAGTCAGGATCACCGATTGCAGCACATTCACGGTTTGTGCAATATTGGCCATTTTGACCCTGTCAGCATGATTGTTAAAAAGATTGAGGTTAATACCGGCCACCAAAGCGTCGCGTAAAGAGTTTTGCTGATACAGAAAGCCAGGGTTGGTACTGGGTTCAACGGTAAACCAGTCTCCCCATTCGTCCACAATCAGGCCAACCCGTTTTTCAGGGTCATACTGATCCATAATCGTTGAATGGCGTTCGACAAGCGTTTCCATTTTCAAGGTATTTTTCATGATCCTGATCCAGTCTCCTTCATTGAAAACGGTCGCTGAGCCTTTATCTCCCCAGCTGTTGGTGAAGGTATAATTATGAAGGGAAACACCCTGAGCAAGCCCCCTGCGGGCCGATTTTTGCATAAGCACTTCCATCCAGTTATAATCGTCCACGTTTGGGCCGCCTGCAATGCGGTACAGATCTCCTCTGCAGTAAGATGCAAAGCGATTGTACAGGTCGGCATAATATTCGGGCGTCATGTTCCCCCCGCATCCCCAGTTTTCATTCCCGATGCCCCAGTATTTTACATTCCAGGGCTTTTCGCGTCCGTTTTGCTTTCGCAGGTCAGTCATCGGACTGATGTTGGATGAGGTCACGTATTCTACCCATTCCGAAGCCTCCTGAACCGTACCTGAACCCACGTTGAGACAGATATAGGGATCTGCACCTATCAGTTCACAAAAGTCGAGGAACTCATGCGTGCCGAAACTGTTGTCTTCGGTCACTCCACCCCAATGGACATTTACCATGGATGGTCTCTTGTGTGTTGGGCCAATGCCGTCTTTCCAGTGATACGTATCAGCAAAACAACCTCCCGGCCACCGTAATACCGGAATTTTCATTTCTTTCAGCGCTCCGATCACATCTTCGCGCAACCCTCTGATATTAGGAATAGGCGAATCTTCTCCAACATAAATTCCTCCGTAAATACAGTGGCCTAGATGTTCAGCAAAATGGCCGTAAATCTCTTTGTTGATCTTTGTTTTGGCCTGGTCGGCATGAAGGGTCAGTTTCGTTTGTCCAAACGACAGGCATCCCAGTAAGAATGAAAAGAGAAAGCAAATGGCAATTTTTTTCATGATCATATATTTTAGGTAATTACTCAGGTATGTGATCAAAATCGGGCCTCAGGCTTGATTCAAAAATAATAAAAGTATTTAGTACTTTTTAAAAACAGGTTGTATAACATTTTTAGTCATCAATTTTTCAGTAACGGAGTATCTCCGAAAAACTTCTTCCGGCTCGAGGCAGCAACTGAAAAGCTTTATATTTGTGACCGGCGTTTCGGACGTGAGTGATCAGCGTTGTGTGACCATCCTTTTCAGGGCAAACATTGGAATATGATTTTTGTACAGGTTAAAGACGGTCGATATCAAGTACTTTTGTACCCGGCAATTCATTGCGTGAGATACGCTTAAATAAAAACCGAAGATAATGAACAGGAGAAATATTGAAGAAATCATATCGTTAATCAAAAGAGAGGTGATTCCTGCTATCGGATGTACCGAACCTGCAGCAGTTGCTTTGGCCGTTGCGAAGGCGAGAGAGGTGCTTGCAGAAGTTCCTGTTTTGACCGAAGTCCTCCTGAGCGCCAACATTCTGAAAAATTCGATGGGAGTGGGGATCCCGGGTACGGGTATGATCGGGCTGCCGATTGCTATTGCGTTGGGGCTCGTTGTCGGAAAATCGGAGTACGGTTTGGAAGTGCTGAAAGATTTGGATGAAAGAGCGCTGGAGCAGGCAAAGAAAATTGCAGAAGGACAGTCGCTGAGAATTAATCTGAAAGAACATTCTCCTGATAAATTATATATCGAAGTTTGCTGTCATTCAGTGAATTCAGTATCTAAAGCGATTATTTGTGGGAGCCACACGAATATTTCATACGTTGAACGGAACGGCGAGGTGCTGATGAATACGATGACTCCGGAAGTAAGAGGTAGTTACAGGGAAGAGTATCCGGAGCTGACGTTCGAAACGGTATATGAGTTTGCCACGCAGACGCCGGTCGAAGATCTTCAGTTTATTTTAAAAGCAGCCGAGCTTAATAAAACAGCGGCCAATGAGTCAAAGAAAGGGGACTTTGGTCATTCTGTGGCGAGGGTATTGGACAGCGAGGCGCATAAAAATATGATGGGTGACTGTTTGTTCACCCGGATTATTTCGACAACAGCCTCGGCCTGCGATGTGCGGATGGCGGGAGCCATGATTCCGGTCATGAGTAATTCAGGAAGCGGGAACCAGGGTATCACGGCCACTCTTCCGGTGGTGGTTTTTGCAGAAGAAACGGGAAAAACCAACGAACAGCTGGTCCGGGCCCTCACGCTGAGCCACCTGATATCGATCTATATTAAACACAATCTGGGCCGGTTGTCGGGCTTGTGCGGCGTGATTGTCGCCGCGATCGGCGCCGGTTGCGGGATTACGTATTTAACGGGCGGAAGCCGGGAACAAATTGCCGGCTCGGTCAAAAATATGATCGGTAATATTACCGGGGTGATTTGCGACGGCGCCAAACCCAGTTGCGCCCTCAAGGTATCGAGCGCCGTTTCAACAGCAATTATTTCTTCGCTGATGGCCATGGATAATCAAGTCGTTAGCTCGCTCGAGGGTATTGCCGATGACGATGTTGATCGTACCATCCGCAACCTGACCGATATCGGTTCGGAAGGAATGGCCCGGACCGACCAGATGGTACTGGACATCATGACCCGGAAAAAATAGGCTGGTTTCAATTTACGACCCCTCATGAACCGCAACTGTTTGACGCGGACTTCCCGCTTCAGAAATCCGGACGTCGCAATTTGCAAATTCAGACGTCCCGCTTCAGAAATCCGGACGTCGCAGTTTGCGAACTCGGACGTCCCGATAAAAAAATCTGAACGTCGCGATTTATAAATTAAGACGTCCGGAATCATGAACTCAGACGCTCCGGTTTTGGACACCGGGCATTTCGATATGCGAACCCGGGCGTTTCGTTTTTAGAACCCGGGCGTTGATCGAATCCTGTTTTCGGAACCGGCTGGAGCTTCACTGAATAAATGGATGCGCTTCCCCGGTCAGAGAGAAGCGCATCCCGAATGAACGTTGCCGTCCGTTTTCGCGTAATTTAACCCTTGTCACCTTTCCGTGAAAATGGCTTTTGAGAGGTTTTCTTTCATCGATTTACCCGGAAGAAAGCGAATGTTGATGTTTGTAACCAGGTTTGTTGTGCAGGCTTCCTCGGTTTCTGCTCCTTCACAATTCAGCGTGATGTGAAAAGATCCCCAGTCGCCCATTTGCACGGTGTACCCGTCCAGAAGGAAGTCCAGGATCACTGATTGAAGTTCGTCAATTACCATGGAAGCTTCACCAATGCTTAACGTGGTGTTTTTGGTCAAGGCCGTTGCAATTTCCTTTTCTGTTTTTTGCTGCACCCGGTTGGGAATAATATACCACTTCTTTGCCGCTTCCCGGTTCTGCGGGTTTGCCCGCTGGATTTTTGAATAAAGTATTGCCATAATTGATATTGGTTTTTGTTAATAAAAACTCAAATAAGAATAAAGAGAACTTCAGGGTCAGGAATCTCAGGTTGCCGGTTGCAACCTAATGAATTGCTTAGGTACACCGCTCGCGATAAACATGTACCTGGCAGGAATATGCATTCTGTATCGTGAGCGGTAGTCGTTGATTTTAATGAGTTCCATAGCTGTTTTTTTATGCTGTTATATAACCTACAGGGAATGGGAGAGTGCTTATCATTCTTGTACGTTCTTTGGCAG
>JBDKTZ010000282.1:0-5406 GCA_039679975.1 Prolixibacteraceae bacterium | reverse complement strand
GGTGTACTTCAGATCTGTTCCTTTCAGCACCAGGTTCAGGGTTTCCTCAATAGCCGCATTGGCCAGACTCACTGAGATCCTTTTATCGGAATGGATCTGTTCGTAATTGAATAAGAAATAAAAGTCTGTCTGGTCCTCAATCTCCTCCAGTACATCCACAATTCTGACATTTTCCATGTCCAGATTCAGGACAGCTTTTTGTGAATAGGCGCTGGTAGCCCATCCCTGCGCCACCAGAATTAGGAATAATCCGAGCGTTACTTTCATCATTCGTAGGCATTTAAACACGATATGGTTTAACCATACCCCGTTCGTTTGTTTTTTTTTCATAAATTTGAAACAGTTTTAGGGTTAAATAACACGTTAACTCTTATGTTGATCAGGGAAGCGCTGCAATCGCTTTCCTGATTTTGTATAGTATGGAGTCAAGAGATTGGAAAACTAAAAATTCTTGCTCACGACCCGCTACTAATAATTATTTTCGCCGCTTCAGGTATTCCGTCCGGTCTGATTTCCCGGTTGATGAACCGGTAGTTAAAGGTGGCGGTTGACTGAAGTAGTTTCAGTGCTTCTTCGATGCTTTCATTAATAAATGTTGCTTTAAAATGGAGATTGAGCAAACTGCTGTCTTTGATACCGATGCTGACCCCATACCAATGTTCCAGGCGTTTAGCGACTTCGTCCATGGCGGCGTTTTCAAAGACCAGTTTCCCATTGATCCAGTCGCCGTAACTTTCAGCATCTGTTTTCGCGTACTTGCCTTCGTCGATTTCCCTGTCATACCGATACCCGGCTTCCATGTCCTGTAAAACAGTCTGTCCGGCATCCAGTACCGAGACTTTACCTTCCTTCAAAATGACACTCTTTACGGATTCGTCCGGATAAGTCAATACATTGAACTCGGTTCCCGTGGCCCGTATGAAAAGATCGTCTGCCTGTACCACGAAAGGGTGATCTTTGTCGCTGCTCACCTTGAAAAATGCTTCTCCGGAAATCTTTACCTGACGGTCTTCGCTGAATACGGCCGGATAGCTGATTTGGGAATTCCCGTTTAGCCAGACGGTGGAGCCATCCGGCAAGTGAAGTGTTATCCGGGATCCGGCAGGAGAAGCTACTTCAACATACACATCCTGTTGGGAGAGGTATTCGCGGAATTGCACATAAAGAAATGCGGTAAGCAGCAGAAGCGGTAAAAGCAAGATGGCCGCGATCCTGGACCATCCCCTCGCCAATTTCCGGAATGGCAAACGCGGCGACCTTTTTTCCAGCTTCCGGTTAATGGCGTTGAAGACTTCTGTAAGATCTTTATACTGGCCTGTCTGCGGACTGAATTCTTTCCAGTGCTGTGTCATCAGGTCTCTCCATTCATCATCCGGAGTCAGGAGTAATTTTTTTAATTCGAGGTAATCCTTTCTGGAGTACCTGTTTTGGAAAAAGCGTTTAAGTAAACTTAGTCTGGGGTCCATATTCACCTGCGTTTATAAGTAATATCCTGCCTAAGGAAATTACCCTTAGCCGGTTAAATCTTTTTTTTGAAAGTCAGGGCAAATAACAGCAGATCGTTTAATTCTTCCGACCGTAATTTTTCTTTCAGGAATCTCAGGGACGCGGTGAGATGAGCTTCGACTGTTTTTAATGACAGCCCCAGCGTTTCGGCTATCTCTTTAGAAGTCAGTTCTTCCAGTTTTCTTAATTCCAGGATCTGTTTCTGGCGTGCGGGTAATTGAACAATAAGATGGTTGATTTGTTCCAGCAGGAAATGATAATTGAGGGTATTGGAAGTATGGTCATCAAAATCAGTCAGTTCTTTAGCCAGCTCATGCCGAAGTTCATTTTCCCTGACCATCCGCAGCATCCTTTTTCGGATATAGTTGAAGGCGATCTTGAAAATGTAGGAATGGATCGATAATTCCGGGTTAAGGTCACTGCGTCGTTCCCAAAGTTTGATGAAGGTTTCCTGTACAATTTCTTCGGCCTCCTTTTCCGACTTCAAATAACCTAAAGCAAAAAAATATAATTTCTGGTTATACCGGCTGAACAGATTACTGAACGCACGTCTGTTGCCATCCCTCAATTGTATGACAACACTTTGATCGATATCAATCCTCCCGGGCAAAGGCATTCATTTTAGATTGTCAGTAAAGATAAGCAGAAAGTTGATTCCAAAAAGTGACGGATCAGGGCAGAAGTATATATATGGACTTGCAGGCATGTATAAAATAAAAAGACCCGGGGTCACCGGGTCTTTTTATTTTAATAAGAATTACAGTTCTTTTATGATTAAATTTTTCCACTGGACTTTAATACCTCCACCGTCATGGATCTGGAGAGCGATCCTGCCGTTGGCTGTCCCGATCAGTGAATCGGTGAGGTGGGTCATTTCTGTGCCGTTAAGCCAGGTAGTGACTTCGGAACCAACCACTTTGATGCGCATGGTGTTCCATTCGCCGGGTTTCAACACGGTTTCGAGCGAATCGGGAATCTGGTGCAGCCATCCGCGGCCGTACGATTCATAAATGCCGCCCGAGTCATGGTCTTTTGGAGCCACTTCAACCTGCCAACCGGCAACGGTTGTCCCATCGACGGTGGAACGGAAGAAAATTCCGCTGTTGCCGTTCGCGAGTTGTTTAAAGTCGGCTGTGAAATCAAAATCTTTATAGTACTTTTCAGTACCCAGGTAGCCATAAGCCTTGTCAGGGCCGCTTTCGCAAACGAGCAAGCTGTCTTCGACATACCATTTTTCAGTTCCGTAAACGATCCAGCCCGTGAGGTCGGTTTCATTGAATAAGGTTTCAGGAGTCTTTTCTTTTTTAGGAAGCTCTTTGATTTTGATGTTACGGAACCATGCGGGGTAACCATGATCCTGAAGACAGATCAAACCTGTCTGGCTCAGGCCGTACTCAGGTGCATGCGACCATTTGCCGGCGTTTTTGCGGTTAAACCAGTCGCGCGTCCAGGCCTCGAATTCGATAATCTTTTCGCCGTTCATCCAGTATTCCACGTGCCCGTTGTCAAACACGATCCTGGAGGTATTCCATTCACCGGCAGGGTTGATCTTTAGTTTTGACGTGTCGGGCAGGTACATGGCATAGTCGGCGCCGCATTTCTGCCATTCTTCCAGCGGATCAGGGAAGTTTTCGTTGTCAATGAGCTGGTATTCGGGACCGGTCACATAAGGTACCTCGAATTTTTTTCCTTCCAGGACATGGTAGAGCATACCACTGTTGCCACCTTTGGAAATTTTCCAGTCCCAGCTCAGTATAAAGTTCTCGTACTGTTTGTCAGTCACCATATAGCCGTTGGCATCACTTCCGTGACCTTCAGCTTTGATGGTGCCTTTTTCGACCATCCAGGGCCCGGTAAGACTGTCGCCGTTAAAGTCACGCCAGCCGTTGAGGGTTGTACCATCGAAGAGTAAAGTCCAGCCTTCGGCTTTTTCCTCTTCAGTGAGCAGGTTTTGTTTAGGCTGACAGCCTGCCGCCACCAGCGCTGTGAAAGCGAATAAAGCAGGTAATCGGAAAATTTGTTTCATGATTTTTTATTTAGTCGTAAATATTTAGTCAGGAGACGGGAGACCGGAATACGGAACACGGAGAATTTTCTTCCGTTCTCCGGTCTCCCGTCTCCCGTCTCCTTTACATAGGTTTGCCGTTCATCGACACAATGGTGCCTGGTTTGAAAACAGCAGAAAAGGCCGCGGGCTTCGACAGAACTTCTTTAGCCTTTTCTATGCCCTTGTCCGATTTGATTGTCGCTTTTATGGCTCCTTTCTGATAATAGTACCTCGACACAATCTCATCGGTCAAAATATCTTTGGCTTCATCTTTAAATTCTTCCAGATCTTTGTTTAATTCATGTTTTACCCTTGCTTTCAAACCCTCGAACTCGCTCTGAGCAATGTCGTAATATTTTTCCTCTTTTGCTGTTTCGATTAGTTTTTTAAGCTCCTCCTCCGTGTCGGATTGATAGGTGAAATTCCGTTCTTTCAGGAAGTCTTTGAATTTGTTGTATATTTCAGGAGTGACTTCAAACTCTTCAGGTGCAGGGATCGACTTATTCGAATTGGCATACAAAGTTGCGAAATCAAAATACATAAAGTCGTTGATCAGGTTAACGCTCAGGCTGCTTATGCGGTCGAGGTCAATTTTGATATCAGGGATAATCCCGCCGCCATCGTACACTTTGCGGCCTTTTTTAGTAGTAAATTCAGAGATCAGTGAATCGGGAACCGTTCCCACGCTCCCGTCCTCATTGCGGTGGGAATAGTCCAGTGCCTGGATACACCTGCCGCTCGGGATATAATATTTGGCAGTTGTCACTTTCAGACTGGATTTGTAGCTCAATTCTCGGGTGGTTTGAACGAGTCCTTTTCCAAAGGTACGACTCCCCACGATCACGGCGCGATCGAGGTCCTGAAGGGCACCTGCGACAATTTCAGATGCAGACGCAGAGCCTCTGTTTACCAGTACGGCAATTGGCATCACGGTATCAACGGGTTCCTCAGTGGCCGTGTAAACTTTATCCCAATCTTTGACTTTTCCCCTTGTACTCACCACTTCTTCTCCCTTGGGCACAAACAGATTCACGATGTTCACTGCTTCATTTAGTAATCCACCGGGATTTGAACGCAGGTCGAGGATTAACGTTTTGGCTCCTTCTTTTTCCTTTAATTCCAAAAAGATTTTCTTTACCCGTTCGCCGCAATCCACTGTAAAGTTGGAAAGCCGAATGTAAGCGGTTTTTTCGTCCAGCATGCCGTAGTAGGGCACAGGATCGATCTGGATTTTTTCCCTCACGATATCAATTTCCATGCTTTTCTTTTGTCCCGGTCGCTGAATTTTGACTTTTACCACTTCATTTGCCGGTCCCTTCAGCAAGTTGCTGACATCTTCGGTCGACATCTTTTTTGTGTTTTTTCCACTCACCTCCAGAAGGATATCACCGGCTTTTAAACCGGTTTTCTGTGCGGGAAAACCTTCATAAGGCTCGGCAATAATGATGGTACTATCATGTTTGCTGATCAGTGCGCCTATACCTGCATATTCGCCGGTAGTCATAAACCTGAAGTCTTCCATTTCCGATTCAGGAATGTAGGTGGTATACGGATCAAGCGATTCAAGCATATCATCAATGCTTGTTTTGATCAGTTTTTCCGGATTGATCTCGTCCACGTAAAACAGGTTCAATTCGCGGATGAGGGAATAATAGATATCCAGATTTTTATCGATCTGAAATAACTTTTCATCGCGGGTCAATCCTGTCAACATCAGGGTCAGGACCAACAGAACTCCGGCCACAATCCCTATACTTCTTTTTTTGTATTTTGTCATTGTTTCAAATTTATATTTAAACAGACGGGAATCCGTACGCGTTTTCCATGGCTTTTCTTTCGTCATAATTTACTAA
>JBDKTZ010000459.1:0-5743 GCA_039679975.1 Prolixibacteraceae bacterium | reverse complement strand
GGAACCCGCCAACGAAAAAGTATCACTGGAGCCATCGATCAGGTGAACCAGGAAATATTTTCAGACAGGCCGGTGAATAATGCCATGCAGGCTCTGCAGGGTGCTTCGGCCAACCTGATCATTCAGCAGAAAAGCATGAACCCGAACGACAACAGCATGAACATCAATATCAGGGGCGTCAGTACAATGAGCAATAACGACCCGCTGATTGTGATCGACGGACTGATTTCCGGTACCGCAACATTAAACAACCTGAATCCCAATGACATTGAAAACGTCTCGGTTCTAAAGGATGCAGGGAGCTCCGCGATTTACGGATCCCGCTCCGGTAACGGGGTGATCATTGTTACTACCCGCAAAGGAGCTAAGACAGGAAAACCTGTCGTCAGGTTCAGCAGCATGGTTGGCTATCAGGATCCCGACATTTTGTTTCATCCGGTAAAAGGCTGGGAAAATGCCATGCTTCGTAACCAGGCAAATATGAACGTCGGAAGCTCGCCGCTGTTTATGCCCGGACAAATAAGAGATTTATATGACCATCAGAATGAAGAATACTGGTATCTCAGTAAAATACTTGAAAGAGGGCTCCAGCAAAATTATAATATGAGCGTTTCAGGAGGCAATGAGAACAGTACCTATATGATCTCGGCCGGCTATTTCGATCAGGAAAGCAATTTTGTCGGGGACTTTGGAATGGAGCGTTATAACTTCCGTTCCAACCAGACGACCGAATACGGCCGGTTTAAACTGACCTCCTTTATGGCTTATACCCGAAGGAATGAACGCACGGTGGCCGGAGGAACGGGGAACACCATTATCAATTCTTCGCGTATTCCTCCTTACTATTACTATAAATTTCAGGAAAACGGCAAATGGCTGATCAATGATGTGATCGGCGATGATAATACGATGGCTTACCTGAAAGACGGCGGTTACGAGAAAAAGGATGAAGATAATTTTATTGGTAGTTTAGGACTTGATTTTACCATCCTCGAAGGATTAAAGGCGAAAGGGCTGGTGGGCCTTGACCTGACCCAGCACCACCGTTTTCGCAGGGATCTGAAAGTGCCGCTGTACGCTTCAGGCGACGATGAAACTCCGACGCTGTTCATCCACCCCAAAACCATGACCGAAGACTATAACAGTAAAAGGTACACCCTGAGCACACAGTTCCTGCTGGATTTTGACCGCACATTCAATTCCGTTCACCATGTAACCGGTTTGTTGGGTGCATCGAACGAATCGTATACCTTCAAAGCAAGCCGGATAGCCTGGGAGTATACGGACGAGGATCTCGGTCTTCCGACAACTGATGATTCGGAGCAAAACAAAGACAATAAAAACAGCAACGACGATACCGACGAAACCAGTATTACATCCGGTTTCGGACGTGCCGGATACAGCTATATGGATAAGTATTACGTTGACGCCACTTTCCGCTACGACGGATCGTCAAAATTCGCCAAAGATGAGCGCTGGGGATTCTTCCCTTCTGTTTCGGCCGCATGGCGGATCTCTTCAGAACCTTTTATGGAACGGTATAACTCGAATGTCGGAGACCTGAAGATACGTGCATCATACGGGATACTGGGTAATCAAAATGTAGCCAACTACTCGTACCAGACCGTTTATCAGATGTATAAAAACAGTTATGTGTTCAACAACAAACCGGTACCGGGCACCGGATACACCTATGGTAATCCCTATCTCACCTGGGAAAAGTCGGCCAACCTGAACATAGGGGCCGATGCCGCCTTTTTGAAGAACAGCCTGTACGTATCGCTCGACTATTTTAATAAGGAAACGACCGACATCCTGCTCACACCTGAAGTATCCAGTGTCTTCGGAAGCGGAGCTGCAAAGGAAAATGCCGGTAAAATGAGGAACAGGGGATGGGAGGCGACGATCACTTATCAGCTTGCATCCAGGAATTTTAAACACAGGTTCAGCCTGAATGTGGCCGATTCGCAAAACGAAGTCACCGATTTCGGAGGAAAAGAACGCATCGACCAGAACGATCAGTTGTATAAACTGATCCGTGAGGGCGAAGCGCTGGGATCCTATTACGGCTATAAAACTGACGGATACTTTCAGAGCTACGAAGAAATTGCCAACAGTGCATTGCCCGTAGGAGCATCGGTTCAGCCGGGTGATGTCAAATATAAGAACATGAATGCGGATGATGTCATTGATGATAAGGACCGTGTGGTATTGGGGAACGCCTTTCCCCGGTATACTTTTGGTTTTACCTATGATGTGTCGTATAAAGGTTTTGATTTTGGTGTGATCCTGCAAGGTGTGGGGAAACGCGATATGTATATCCGTGGTGAGCTGATCGAACCTTTCCATTCCAACTACTCCTATGCGATCTATCAGCATCAGCTGGATTTCTGGACGCCCACCAATCCGGATGCCCGTTGGCCACGTCTGGTTGCTCCAAGTTCCTCTTCTTCTTCAAACAACTGGGGAAAAGCCGGGAGCGATATTTATCTGCTTGACGGCGCTTACCTCCGGGTAAAAAATATTCAGCTGGGTTATACGCTGCCGCGACAGCTAACAACCAGGTTTGGAATTCAAAAGCTGCGCGCCAGCCTGAACGCACAAAACCTGCTGACTTTATCCAAGAACTCGTTTATCGATCCCGAATCGTCCGAATTCGGAAATAACATGGGCGGAATAGAAGGCGTTGGGGCGAACAGCGCCCGAAACTACCCCACATTGATCTATTATGGATTTGGACTGGAAATGGAATTTTAATAAGAAGACACCATGAGAAAAAGAATAACAAAATACCACATAGCGATTGTTTCGATGCTGCTGGCATTGTTTACGTCCTGTAATGACCTGGACCTGGCGCCTACCAATAAGTTTACGGATCTGAACTACTGGACTTCACCCGAGAAAGCTTCGGCTGTTTTGAGTATGGCCTACAGCCAGATGTTCGATGCCAATTATTTCTTCGCGAACGAAAGGTTATCGGATAACCTGTATGAAGGCCGCGGAAACAGTGACGAAAAGATCATTACGTCAGGACAGGCCGATGCCGCGCTGGGGCGCTTTGCAAACGAATGGAAAAACTGCTATGAAGGCATCAAAACCTGCCATACTTTTCTCGAGTATGTGGATATCGTGCCCGATATGGACGAGGCATTGAAGACCAGAATGAAAGCGGAAGCCCGCTTCATCCGTGCATTTCTCTTCTTTCGCCTGGCGACCCAGTATGGCGACGTCCCTTTGTTCGATCATAACCTGAGCGTGCAGGATGCCAATTCGGTTGCACGTTCGCCCAGGGCGGAAGTGATTGCTTTTGTCCGGAATGAACTGAATGAGGTTGCTAATATCCTCCCGGCAAAGGACGAATATGCTGATGCCGATAACGGCAGGATCACAAAAGGAGCAACTATGACCCTGCTGGCACGGACGTATCTGTATGAAAACGATTGGGCGAATGTGGCCTCCACCTGTGAGAAAATTATGACCGGAACATACGGCCAGTATACTTTGTTTCCCAGTTACTCAGGCCTTTTTTTGCCTGAAAATGAATACAATGACGAAGTAATCCTTGACCTGGGATATGTTCTGACAGACCGGACCTGGAGTCAGTTTTACGATGCGATTCCTCTTTCTGTAGGTGGTCGTATCAATGCCTTTGCTCCAACCCAGGAGCTTGTGAACGACTATATCATGAAAAACGGAAAGGCTATTGGTGATGCCGCTTCAGGCTATAACGAAGATGATCCGTATGTGAACAGGGATCCGCGCTTTGCAGCCACGATCGTATATCACGGATACCAATGGAAAAAAGGCGACGGCACGGTTTCCACGATATACATTAAACCGGGTTCATCCGCGGAAGCAAAGGCCTCCAATCTGGACGAGTACGCCGGACCGGGGCAAAACTCGACCGGAACCGGATACTACCTTAGGAAGTATTTTGATCCGAGCGCTCCCGCCGGCATCGAGGCGGGGCTGAATCTGATCCTGATGCGCTACGCTGACGTGCTGCTGATGTATGCCGAAGCAAAAAATGAACTGGGACAGATGAACGAAAGCATATGGAATGCGACGATCCGTGCACTGCGTGAGCGGGCAGGCTTTACCGATGCCAGCGCACTCAGCTATCCCGGCTCAGACCTTCAGCAGATCATTCGCCGCGAACGCCGTTGTGAACTGGCCATCGAAGGCCTGCGGATTTTCGATATCCGTCGCTGGAAAACCATCGAAACCGTGATGAACGGCTATCCGCACGGGGCAAAGTTTGCTGCCGGTAACACCCAATACATCCAGCTGGATCAGCGAAAATTCAACAAAGACCGGGACTACCTGTTCGCCGTACCGCAGTCGCAGCGCGATATCAACAACAACCTGACCAAGAACCCGGGATACTAATTCATAAACTACCTACGCATGAAATAGCCATGATTTGGTAAAAACCAACTGAAAATGAGCATAAACGCCACGTTATCGCTATTCCATGTGGCAATTAAAAAGCAAATTATTCACACATGAAAAATATAGTTATCAACCAGTTAATCCTGTCATCCCTTATTCTTGCCTGTGTCGCCTGCAGCGATGACGGCGAAGTAAGAGACCTGAATGTAACGGCAGTCAAAGCACTCTATGAACCGGATAACGGCAAAACAATAGCTCTGCAGGCTCCTGCCTCGCTGTATTTTGAATGGGAACCCGCACGCGCCGAAGACAGTGGAATGACCTTGTATGAAATAGCTTTCGACAAAGCTGACGGAGATTTCTCCAACCCGGTTTATGTGATGGCATCCGACAGAAACGGGGGCGATAATTTTGCCACTATTTCACATAAGCAAATAAACAAGATCGCCGCACTGGCTGGGATTGAGTCTGCTCAGCAGGGAACCCTTAAATGGACGGTCTTCTCGTCCAAAGGGATCAACCCGGTGAAAGCCGAACAGGAAAGAACCCTCACCTTAACCCGCCTGTCGGGACTCGCTGACATTCCTGAAAAACTCTACATCACAGGGAAGGCAACGGAAAACGGCGATGACCTGAGTAAAGCGCTCTTGGTGAAAAAAGTCAAGGACGGAGAGTTCGAGATTTTTACAAGGCTGACCGAGGGACAAACATTTAAATTTGTCAGTGCGATTGTCGGTACTCCTCTCGAATTCTCCCTGTCGGGCGATAAGCTGATTGCCGGAGGGACCTCCACGGTTTCAAAAACCGGAATTTACAAGTATGAACTCGACTTCAACACAGGATCTTTCACCGCAAGAGAAGTTACAAAAGTCAGCCTGTTCCTGAACTGGTCACAAAGGAAAATTGAATTGCCTTACAAGGGTTACGGTGTGTGGGAACTGACCGGTCACACCATTACAGGCCTTACCGGGAACGATAATACCGACGATCGGTATAAATTCCGCATGGAAAGTTCGGCAGGTGAAACTGAATGGAGAGCCGTGAACAACGACAGTAAACCCACCGGTAACGAGGCCTATTATTACATGGTCGAGAAAACGGATGTGGCGCAGTGGACAAACAATCAGGTATGGAAAAATCCGGCTACCGACGGGTGGAGTGATAAAACCTACGACATCACGTTCTCGCTCAATGCAGAAGGAGCTTATACACACAATTTGGTCATAAAATAGCCTGAACATGGAAAAGATACGAATCAGAACGATCATGATCGCCTCGCTGGTGCTGGCCCTCGCCGCATGCGAAGATGAAGGAGGCGATACCGATACCCGGCTCACAGCAGTCAATACCC
>JBDKTZ010000424.1:0-1798 GCA_039679975.1 Prolixibacteraceae bacterium | reverse complement strand
GACTGTTATGTCGTTTTCATTTTGAACCTTGGAAATATCCACGTAGCCCATGCCATCAGCTATGGCTGGGAAGAAGCAGAAAAATTAAATTGCCATGTGTGGGATAACCAATTGTATCGGGGCAAATGGTCGAATATCGAAAGTTACATCAATACGAATTACCCGAATTGGATTATTTATCATCACGTAACACTGCAAGAAGAACTAACTGAACTGTTCAAAAAAGGTCATTTGGAATATGCAGTGAAACCTGAAAGCAAAAGACCTTCAAGGAAAAGAGATTGCGAAGATGGAATTTGTCCCATTAACTAATGTGAGAAGGTGACGCTATGGCAGAGAATGAAAAAACTGGGATTTGGACAAACGGTCAACAGGACAAAAAGATATTTGAATTGTATCAGCAAATGGCACTGCAAAACCAAAAATTGGGAATAACCAATGAAAGTCTTGAGAAATTATCGAATGATTTAAAAGACGTTTGTATTTGTTTACGAGACCAGGACAAAAGGATCCAAAAACTTGAAAAGGAAGTTACCCGCCATAGCGTCTGGATCGGTTTGATCACTTTAGGAGTGGGAGCATTAATTACTCGGTTTATCAACGAAATTTGGGCGTTGTGTAAATAGGAGAAGATATGGAAATACTATTGATTTTAGCGGTTATTATTATTGCTGTTTATTTTGCCTTTCTACCCAAAAAGGAGGATGAGGAAGAAAGCCAACCGGATGAAAAAGTTAACATGGAAAACGTTAGAGTTTATTTTAAATTCCCCAATGAGATTGAAACCATTTTTCCCGTGGTCGAGGCGTATCTGGAAACCTATAAAAATACCTTAGCCCAATATCCGCTTTTGGTGAAACCGTATGCCTTCATGCTGGCGGTGAGAATGACGGAACAGGGGCGGGCCGGCAGGGAATTCGGGGTTATGGCGCAGGGGGCAATCGATACCGATTTGGAGACTCAAGCCGAATGGACCATGTCAACACTCGTTAAAGATACCAAGCGCTGGTATGCCGATACCCTTGCCAACGGAAAAAAGAAAAGCGATTATGCCGGATTTATTTTTTACTTCGGGGATAAGTGGTGTCCGATCGGGGCCGACAACGATCCCAATAATTTAAACCAGTATTGGATCCCAAACTTTCAGAAATATTATAGCCTCTTTCTTCCATGAACGACCTATTTGACTTTGACGATGAAGAAGAATTTCAAACTTACGATGAACCGCCATTAGTCTTTTTTCCAAAGCGAACCAGGAAGAAGAAAAAGGATCGGCTTTATCCACAGATGATCCAACTATTCGAGATGGCAAAAGAACCGGATATTTTAGAACTCCCCGATGAAATGTATTTCTGCTTTTTTGAGGATATTGTGCTGAACTAATGTTAAAACGCTTATTTTTAGATCTGCTTATTGTTTCCTGTTTGAAAGATGTCATTGTCCCCATTGACGAATTTGACCGAGAACTCACTATAAAATTATTTGGCAAACTCTATGACACCTTCCCAGAAAAACCCTGCCCGAAAGAAGAATACCTTCAAAAAATTGATAAATGGCTGAATTTTTATCGAAAGCTTGTTGATTTCGCTTGGCATCTCTCGCCTGAATTAATGCACTCTTTAACCTGGGCGGTTGTAAAAACAGAACAAAAAGCCTGGATGGAAGTTGTTACTTGGTTAATGAGGTGGGCGGAAGAAACCAAAGAAGAAATACAGGAAAAGGTTAATTATTATTCCAAAGAATACAGCGGAAAGGTTTTAGAGGCTCTCATTCAGAAAGACTATGAAGTTTACATCAA
>JBDKTZ010000385.1:0-12681 GCA_039679975.1 Prolixibacteraceae bacterium | reverse complement strand
AAGAAGGCCCCGCGGGGTCCGGTACACGGCCAGCGTGTCGCCGGCCACGGTGTCCCGGAAGTTGATCCATTTTGCTGTGCGCAACAGCGAGTCGGCAGCAAAAACCGGTGATACGAAAAGCTGTCTTTCGGGCAGCTTTTCGGTATTCCTGCCTGACAGGAACAAGGTCAGGGTCAATAAAACAAAAAACCTCATCAGCGTTGGCTTTACTTTTTGATCGGAATACAGTGATTCTGAGAACAGAATCACTGTATTGGTTTTAAAAATTCGTTCCCGACCCCCGCAAGTCGTTGTCTGCGAGGAGCAGTGAACCTTCATATCAGACCACTATTTTGCTTCTTTAGGTCCGAGGGTACCTCCTTCGTTGTAGTTCTGATCGGGGTAAGAGCCGGGCTTGCCGACGCCGGATTCGATCAGTGACTTGAGTTCGGTCAGGTGGTTCTCATAAACACCGCGCGGGCTGGTATTGTTTTTAGCAGCCACCGAGGCCGCCATGCCCACGAGCTCGCCCATCATTCCGGTGGTACGCATCACCCGCACCGTGCCGAGGGCAGCATGCGTGACACTGATGTTACGCCCTGCCATGAACAGGTTATCCACATTCCGGGAATAGAAGCACCGGTAAGGGACCGGATAGTAATGAATGGGGATATGTTTGGCGATCGATTTGAATTCCATGCCGGGGAAATGTTCGGTATTCTTAGGATCGGGATAATGCAGGTCGATGGTCCAGGAAGTCGGAACGGCGGCATCGGGATAGATGACATCATTGGTGAGGTCCTGTTCTTTCAGTACCAGGTCGCCTATAAGGCGGCGGGACTCGCGTTTGCCAGCCACATAAGCCACCCACTCCAGCCTTCTGTTACTGTATTTTTCCTTATCCCTGCTGAAATTCTTCAGCCAGGACCAGTTGGAGTAGACCACCAGCAAGCCGTAATCCCGGATCCGTTCAAAATCATTGATCTGGTCAACGTTCATCCCTGTTTCCCAGGTCCACTCCCCCATGGTTACCTGCTCAGCGTTCCGGTCGTTAAATTCGACACCATGACTGAAAACCGGGAAACTGCCGGCTTGCTGATCTTCGACCGAATACCACTGTACCGACGATCCCATGGTCATTTTGTCTGCTTTTTCGGGGGCGGTTGTCTCGCCGAAGTCAGCTTTACTTTCCCTGCCCATGGCGAAGTCGGCTCCGGACAGGAAGCCAATGGTGCCGTCGCCGGTACAGTCGGCAAACAGAGGCGCCTGAAAGCTCAACTCTTCGCCCGTCTCCGTATTCCGGGCAATGACCTCTGCAATTTTACTACCCTTCTTTTCGACAGCAAAAGCGCGGTAATTCAGGAACAGCGAGATATTTGGTTCGGCCTCAACGACGGCCAGCTTTTTATCGTCTTCATAGTATTCGGCAGGCTGTGCATTTCCTCCTTTTGCCGGTCCGAATTCCTTCACCACATCACCCAGGCGGGGAAAGGGGTCGATGTTGATCCTTCCGCCAAGGTGGACCCTGACTTCGGAACTGTTATTGCCTCCCAGGACAGGCCTGTCCTGGATGAGGGCTACACGGAGTCCAAGGCGGGCCGCCGATATCGCGGCGGTTGTTCCGGCCACGCCACCTCCCACGACCACCATGTCGAATTTTCCGGCCTTTTCCGGTTTTGAAGGGATATCGAGCATCTCTTTCCTGAAAGCACCCAGTGTTGTGACATCGTCGGGAGGGAGTTTTTCGCCCATGGTGAAAAAGACAGCGTCGCAACGACCGTTGAAGCCGGAGAGGTCGTGCAGGGCAACAGTAGCTGTTTTGCTTTCAAGGGTGACCGTACCGGCGTTTTGCCACCTCCAGGCCGATCCGGTCGTGCCCAGATTGGCGCCGGTTGATTTTCCGTTCACCAGCAGGTTAAATTTTCCGGGACCCGCCTCGCTGGTCCATGGCGAGGTCCAGTTGTAGGTGCGCACGTATGCCCGGTATGTGCCGGGCTTTGGAAAACGAACTTCCGTGACCGCATCGGCAACAGGTTTCCCCATACCGTGAGCCATCAGGTATGAAGAACCCATCAGGTCCATAAACTGCTGGTCGACCACCCACCCGCCTTTATCGGAAAAGCTTTCGGCCTCCAGAAAGACAGACTGTGATTTTTGCGCTGATACCAGGAAGGTACCCAGTACAAGTGTCGTAAAAATGATTGTTCGCTTCATATTTCGTTGTTTACTATTGATTTAAGAATCTACCCCGCTTATTCATGGCTTGCATTGCCAACGCCTTTATTCATCAGTACTTTCAGTTCATCCAGATGATCTTTATAAACCCCTCTCGGGCTTGTGCTGTGCTGTTTTGCAATTGAAGCGGCCATTCCTACCACTTCTCCCATCATGCCGGTTGTGCGCATCACCCTGACCGTTCCCAATGCGACATGCGTCACGCTAATGTTCCTTCCAGCCATAAAAAGATTTTCAACATTACGGGAATATAAACATCTGTAGGGCACGGCGTAAGGCTCAATCTTCGTATGCTGCGCCCTCGAAAGAAAAGGTTCTTCGTTGAAACCATCCAATGCAACCGGGTAATGAAGGTCGATGGTCCAGGTTGTTGTAAAACTTGCATCGGGGTAGGATACACGGTCAAGAATATCCTGTTCCTTTAAAATAACATCCCCCATCAGCCTGCGGGATTCACGTTTACCGCCGATATATGCCACCCATTCCAGTTTAAAATCGCGGTAGTTTTCCTTTTCCTTACATTTATTTTTCAGGAATGCCCAATTTCCGTAAACGGCACGTAAGCCATAATCTCTGATGTATTCGATATCTTTTATCTGGTCGCGGTAGAAACCCGTTTCCCAATCCCAGTCACCGCGGGTAAGGTGCCGGCATGTCTCTTCAGTAAACTGAACGGCCCAGGGACAATCGGGAAATGAAGCGGGGCTGGCGGATTTGTCGGCATACCATTGGATTGAAGTTCCCATCATCAAATCATCCACGTTTTGCGGGGCATCTTTTTCGCCGGTTTCAGTCCTGCTTTCCCGTCCTACCCTGTAGTCGGCGTCTGCCAAAAAACCCAGATTTCCATCGCCTGTGCAATCGGCGAAGAATTGTCCGTTAAATTTTATTTCCTCTCCGGTGACGATATTTTTTCCTGTTACCGAAATGATTTTGTTCCCCGATTTCTCTGCTTTACAGACATGCGTATTGAGGAAGAGCTGTATGTTTTTTTCGCTTTTTATTGCTTTTAACTTCTGATCGTCTTCATAATTGCCGGCAGGACCGGCATTGTGGATTTTCTTTTCCGGGTTATTTTCAATGACCTTGAAAATTCGCTTGCTTCTTTCCGATCCGGGGTCGCGGTTTGCTTCCCAGAGCGTCCAGTGCCCAATAGGGCCAATTTCATCGACCAGCTTTCCCAGGTTTGGATAGGGATCCTGGAATATCAGGCCTGAAAGCCCAACCCTGACTTCTGAACTGTTGTTGCCACCCAGGACAGGCCTGTTCTGGATCAGGGCAACCGTGCAACCAAGCCTTGCCGCGCTTACTGCAGCCGTAATACCGGCCATTCCTCCTCCCACGACAACCAGATCAAAATCACCGACAAGGGCAGGTTTGCCGGGAAGATTCAAATTATGCCGCCGGAACCAGCTTAACTCATCATTCTCGTTCGGTGGAATAAACCCGGCGTCCCGGGTAAGAATGATGGCATCACAGCGCCCGGCAAAACCGGTGAGGTCGTGCAGGGCAATCTCCATCGACCCTTTATTCAAACTGACTGTACCACCATCTTGCCAATGCCATTCTGCTCCTTCAGTGCCGAATATTGTTTCTAAAGGTTTTTTATCGAGCAATACCTGGAATTTTCCGGGATTTCCGGGCATTCCCCAAGGGGCGACCCAGTCCCGGGTACGTACCCACACCCGGTAATTTCCCTTTTTAGGGATCTGAACCGATGTTACGGCATCTTGAACCGGAATTCCCAGACCATGAGCCAGCAAATAAGGAGAGCCCATCTGGTCCATACTTTGTTGGTCGATTACCCAGGCGCCTTTATTGGAAAAGCTCTCGGCTTCGATAAGCATTGTTTGGGCGCGGGAGCCGAAGAGCCCCGCGCCCAACAAAAATGTGATCAGTATAATCTTCCTCATGGTATTCAGTTGAATTTCTCGGTCCTTAAAAATACAAGTATTTTTCAGAACTGTATTTATTCATATTTTAGCCAGGCCGTTGCCAGACAATCTCTATCGCTGCTAAACCGGATCCACCGCGACTGAAATGTTTCAGGGAAACTGGTTTCGTATACTTCCCCCGGGTTGACGGTCACCTCCTGATAAACCATCCACGGTCCGTGACCAATGGGTTCCACTTCAATTTTAAACTGAACCGGCTGGCTGGACTGATGCGAAAGTTGCAGGCTTCTTTTGTCATAAAAGCCGATCAGATAGGGATCGGACGGTTCTCCTGCTTTCGCTTCCGAATCTTTCCAGGGTCCGCCCTCTCCCACCGGCTTGCCCAGTTTCCAGAGGTCGTCGATGACGCCGGCCCAGACTGCGGCGTTTCCGTCATTGGACTGAATAATGTGTTGGTCGTTTTGCGGCAGCTCATTCTGAAGCCCGGTCATGATCAGCATACCGCGGTAAGACGCATAATCGTGGATCCGGAAGTGATGGGAGGCCACGGGCCGGATTTTGGCGTAGCCGTCGGCATTTTCGGCAGGCAGTTCGTAAAACGTACCGGCACAATTGAACAGGTCTCGTTCGGTGGCCACTTCGCGGCAGAGGCGAAGCAGTGCATTTCCGGTCAACTTTTCGTAGCGTCGATCACCCCGTGGCAGGCGCCAGCGGCGGCCATCATCGTCAACCACCAAGACCGAAGCCTTGTCGATTGTGACGACACCTGCAGGGATCGCAAATTTCTCACGGATGAAAGCGGCCGTTTGGGGATCTTCCTTTTTTACGAGGTTCATTAATGAATCCAATTCATAATAACCGGCTTCTTCAAAACCTTCATCGGTGACCGTCCCGGCCAATATGCCTAATGCCCGGCGGTTGTTTCCCAGTCCCCAGAGCAATCCGCCCCGGGTGTTTGCTTCCTGAACGCCAGCCAGGCCGTTAAATAGTTCGTCGGACGAAGTATTTCGTTTATCGCGTGCGGCATAGTAAAAGTGAGCCGTTGTTTTCGAGTCCTGGTCGGGAGTGATCCGTATCCATTCGCCTTTTTCCTGTTCGCTAAAGGCAACTTCAGCGGCTTCGCCGGGCTGCAGGTTGACCGATTTAAGTTTCGTCCAGTTGCCATCGCCCCGCAAGTCGGTTTCGAAGGTAAAGCCGGCAGCGGTTTTGCCGTGGTTTGCGATTCTGCAGGATCGCAAAGGCCATCCGGCAAAGAGGAATGGTTCTGAAGGCTTTCCTCCCTTCACTTCTTCTGAGATCCAGACAGCGCCTTCGGCGGTATTGGGTCCCAGTTCATCGGGTTTTTCGAGGCTTGTGAACCAGAGGTTGGAGTTTGACTGGCCGGGGCCTTCAATGTTACCTTTTGCTTTTCGTTTATTCAGGAATTCTTTGTTGGCCGAATCGTCACAACCAAAAACAAGCTGATTGTTCCAGCGGGCGTAGTCGCCGATCACTTTCAGGTAAGCGGAACGCGGGCGGATACCGGCTGAATTCGCAGCAGAGAAAGATCCGGGGAACCGCCAGAACATGCCGTGCATCGTCATCAGGTAGTCTGGATTTTCGTCGGTGCCAATATTCCGGATGCGGGGCCATTCGGTATTCCAGCCGTGTGCGCCGTCGTAGCTGTGGCTGGCTTTGGGCAAACGGTAAAAATTCCAGCCTGTTTGGGGATTCCGGACGCCCACAAGTACCGATTTGTGGTCCCATCCGGTTGCCCAGATCGGATCGGTTTCTGGATTGGCATTTCCATAAATTCCGCCGGGGCCGGTCAGTTCGACAAACTGGTTTCGGCGGACGATCGTCCAGTCCTTTCCGTTCCATTCGGCCAGTGCCCCTGCTTCGATATCGAATTTTTTCAAAGCAGCCTGATTTGCTTCGCCATTGTTAGAGTAGACCAGCACACCCTGTCCCGAATAAAGGCCTTTTCCGTGAGCGCCGGGAAGCAGTTCGGCTTCCTGAGCCATCTGACCGGCTTTCCGGTTCACATTCCCATCCTGGAAAAGCATGGTTGGTTGCAGTGTTTTCACATCGACCTCGTAGAAGCCCTCCTCCATGGTGCCATAATAGATTTTCCCCAAAGGATCGGATAGATGGCGTGCATTCCCGGTGTGGCGGCCCGGCATGTTTTCGTAAGGAATAACGCGTACAAGTCCGGTGCTGTCGATGGCATAGGGGCCAATAAAGAGCTGCTTGCTTTCTTTATGAACCATCCTGTTGGCAGGGGTTCCGCCAATGCTCTCGGGACGGGTGGTTCGCTGCAACCCCGGCGAGATCTCATACAGCTCGTCGGACGAACCGAACGGCAGGTGCGGGCCGTAGGTCATGACCCAGAGTTTTCCGGCCCAGGGCACCACCGCTCCGGTTCCGCATTCGCCTTCATTGTTGTACATGGCCAGGTGCGGGTAGACGCCGGAGAAAGATTTTAATTTTATTTCTTCTTTTTGGCTTGTGCAACCACTGTTTAACAGAATCGTCACCAAAGCGCAAAAGACCATTATATTCTTCATTCAGATCTATTTAGTTGGTTCAAAGGAATTAAAAAGAGGCCAGCCGGGTCTCGTACGATTCCATGCCTAACCTCTTATTATTTTTATGCATTTACCATTTAGGATTCTGATCGAGGTTATCGTTGATGAGACGGTCAGCATCCGGTACAGGCCAGAGGTAGTCGCGGCCGGCGTCGAACTTTCGCTCACTTGCCACAACGACATATCCGGCATTCACCATATAACTCAGATCAGCCACGCCGTTTTCATCGATGTCGGGTACGCCTCCGATGGGATAACTTCCATCTTTCCAATTCTGTATCAATTGGCGGTATTCTGCTGATACTTTCGCTTCGTCGCCATTCCAGGAGGTAGAGCCGGACCAGGCGCGGCGGACGAAGTAGAAGGGGCGATTGTAAACCTTTTCGGCGAGTTTCCAGCGAATCAGGTCAGCATAGCGATGGCCTTCCCAGGCGAGTTCGATGAACCGTTCGGTGCGAAGGATGGTGCGCATGGCAGCCTGGGTTCCAAGGGTAACCTGCGGATAAGCAATTCCCGTTCCGGCGTAGGCCCTTTCCCGCAATTTGTTGATCGTCTGGTCGAGCACATCCTGCGTGCAGCGGTTCAGTTCGATCATCGCTTCGGCATACATGAGCAGTACATCGCCGTAACGTAACATGGGGTAGGTGGTCGGTGCGCCGGTGCGTCCGTTTTCCAGGAAGCTATTATCGACATACTTTTTGAAGAGCAGACCGGTGTAGGAAGCGTGTTCGGCACGGGCTTTCGAGTCGGTATTGCTCACCTGCGCGCCGTCGGATGCCCGGTAAACGGTGGTCCGGTTGGGGGCGGGAGAATACTCATAGCCAAGCCACAGATAGTTTTTAGGATCATAGGTACCATTCAGCACGCTCTTATTGTGTGCCGTGGCGAAGGGTACGATGGTCATGGCCATACGTGGGTCGCGGTTTTCGAAAAGATCTTTGGGGTTGTAAAGCGGCGACTCGTCAATTGGTTTACCGTCAATACAGGGGTAAGCGCATACCAGTTCATAAGAGGGGGCCTTCTGACCGCCCCAACCTCCCGCGAGACGGGAAATGCTGTTTGCCACGTCACCGGCAGCCCAGTAATATTTTTTCAGGGTCACGTCGCCGCGGAAGAAGAATATCCATTCGTCCGACCAGGAGGCGGTAAACAAGTTCTGGTAGTTGTTGTGGAGTTTATAGACATTGAGATCCATACAAGCTTTTGCAGCTGCGGCGGCGGTTTCGTAATCGCTGTTCCAAAGGGCAATACGCACCTTGAATGCGAGCGCGGCGCCTTTGGTAGCACGCTGCACGCCGGCGTAGCTGTTCGGCAGGCGTTCGGCAGCTTTATCCAGACATTCGTAACTGAATGCAAGCACGTCGGCTTTTGGTGAACGTGCTGTTGTATAGGCCTCATCGAGCGTCATTCCCGTCTTGTCAAGAATGGCGTCGCCCCAGTGGAAGGCCAGCATACCGTAAGCATAACCCATATAAAAATAAGCTTCACCCTCGAACTGCCTGATATTCGCCTCTGACACCCCCAGGGTACGCGCGTTATCCATGTTATTAACCAGGCGCAAGGCACGGGCGATGCCCTTGTAGTAGTTTTGCCAGCGGCCGGCCACTGTTCCGTCTTCGGCGGTCATGGTTCCATTCTGTACAGCCGAGGTGGTATTTCGTGCCGTTAGGTCGTCGCCCCATGCCATATCGTCGATGGGGAAAAAGTCGGTCCGGTAAAAGTCATTTACCGACATTTCAATCTCCTGTTGTGTCGAGTACCAGGTTTCACTCGATCCCTCCGACAGCGGATTCAGGTCGAGATCGACGCAGGCAGAAAAGCTAAGTGCTGAACATATGACGATGAATAATAGTATCTTCTTCATAGATTTGACTTTTTAGAATTTGACATTCACACCTAAGATGAAAGATGTTGATATGAAATCGGACGAAGAGCCCACTTCAGGGTCCCACCCTTTTGGGAATTTGCTGATGGCCGGCAGATCGTTCACACTAATGTAGCATCGCAGCTCTCTGATCTTTGCATGACTTAGCAGATTTTTGGGAAGCGTATAGCCCAGGGTAACATTTTTGACACGGAAATAGGCGCCGTTGAAAAGCCAATAGTCCGATCCTGTATACGTGTTTGTCGTATTTGTATAGGTGAGGCGCGGATATTTTGCCCTGAGATTCTGTTCTTCCGTATTGTGCCTGCTCCAGTAGTCTCCCAGCAGCAGTTCGGGGACGGCTCCCCATTGTTCTTTCAGCGGCTGGATCCATGCCGAATTAAACAAGACACGCTGGTGTCCGATCCCCTGGAACGAAAGGTTGAAGTCAAATCCTTTCCAGCCCATGGCGATGTTACCTCCGTAAAGGTACTCAGGCTGCGAGTTTCCGAGACGCACCTTATCGTCGGAGTTGATGGTTTTGCTGTCGTCGGTATCCACATACTTAATATTTCCCGCCTTATCGTTCGCCGTAAGAGTCGGATACTTATTACCGTTTTCATCAAGCAGGTCGGCATCGGTCTGGAACAGGCCATCTGTTTTGTACATATACCATTCGTAATAGTATGATCCTTTTTCATATATGTAGTTTCCATCGATGGTGCGTTTGTCGCCGAGATAGCCCATTTTAGAACGGTAGTCGGACAGGTTGGCCGATACGCTGTACCAGAAGTCACCGATATTGTCAGACCAGCCTACTTCCACATCCCAGCCTTTGGTGTACATATCGCCTGCATTTTGCTGCGGTGCGGAGAAGCCGGCGTAGGACGGAAAGCCCAGGGTAAGCAGCATATCACTGGTCTTTTTGTAATAGTAATCGCCGGTGAACCGCAAACGGTTGTCGAGGAACTGCATATCCAGGCCTCCGCCGTAGGTTGTGGTCGTTTCCCAGGTGATATCCTTGAAGGCATAATAAACCTGTGCAGCATTCTGCACGGCCGTCACAGCTTGTGTCGACTTGTCGTACATATAACTGTTGCCGAAGCTCATGGCCGCCTGGTAGGGGAATTCGGAACCAATGCGTTCGTTTCCAAGCTGGCCCACCGAGCCGCGCAGTTTCAGATAATCGACTACATTATTTTTAAACCAGGATTCTTCGGACACGACCCATCCTGCCGATGCAGAGTAGAAGGTACCCCAGCGGTAATCTTTTGAAAAGCGCGATGAACCGTCGGTGCGGACATTTCCCTGGATCATGTACTTATTTTTATACGAATACATCAGTCGCCCAAATGCCGATTCGTAAGCATTATGTCCTGCCTTGCCTGAGTTGTACTGATAATCCTCAGGACCGATGTTGAGATAAGGATAGGTATCGAGCAGGTAGTTGGTACGCGAAGCGCCAAGGTCTTCCCACTTATAGGAATAGCCCTCATAACCGGCCATGATGCTGAAGGAATGGTCGCCCCATTTCTTTTGGTAGTTGCCGTAGAACTGGGTTGTGAGGCTGTTGTTGTCGTTGCGAGATTCCTCGAGGTTGGTGGTTTTGTGTGCCTGCATATAGGTTATGGAACCGTTTTCGTAGTAAACCGGGACAGCGCGTGAGAATTTTTTACCTTTGGTGAAGGCATATCGCGGTGCGAAAATGGCCGTCAACTTAAGGCCCTCCAGAGGCGTGATGTCGAATTGCGCCTTTGCGCCAAACTTATAATAATTCACATCGTCCGTACCACCCTGTTCGAGACCTGCAAGCGGATTGGCGCCATCTTTCACGTCGGCATAGCGGCCATCTTCCCACCTGGGCGTATAATAAGGCGACACGAGATAGGCCCAATAAATGGCATTGATCTGGGAGGGCGAGATTGCCTCCGATTTTGAGAAATCGAGATCGAGGTTTGCGCTCAGCCAATCGGTTATCTTATAGTCGTTGTTTACACGGCCCGCAAAGCGTTCGTACGATTTATTTTCGTAATAACCGTCGCCTTTCTGGTAATTGAACGTAGCCTTCGTACGCAGTTTTTCCGTGCCTCCCGAAACGCTCAGCGTATGCTGCTCGTGACTGGTCGTTTTCTTCAGGATCAGATCGACCCAGTCGGTGTTGGGATAATGCCAGGGGTCGGTCGCATTGTTTCCGAGCCATGAACCGATGGTTTCCTGCGAGTACTGTGAATAAGGATCGGTAGCGCCGTCATTCCATTTCACTTCGTTTTGAATATTCATCCAGTCGAACACGTCGCCATTCTTCGGCTGCGTGGTAGGCTTGTCAAGGGCATATTCGTAGTTGTAGTCGAATGAAAACTGGTGATCTTTAGCGCGTTTGGTGGTGATCAGAATCACCCCTGCGGCCGCACGGGAACCGTAAATGGAGGCGGAGGCTGCATCTTTCAGCACGGTCATTGTTTCGACATCGGATGTCACCACGTCGTTGAGCGACGAAGGTACGCCATCGACAATCACCAAAGGGTCGTTGTTCGACAGGGTTGTGATGCCTCGAATTCGTACCGTGGCCGAAGCACCCGGCGCACCCGACGAGCGGGTAACCTGCACCCCTGCCATCTGCCCCTGCATGGCAGTAGAGATCTGTTGTGTGGAACGGCTGAGTAATTTCTCACCCTGCACACTTGCAACGGCCCCTGTTAAGTCGCCCTTTTTGGCTGTACCATAACCGATTGCCACAACTTCTTCAATCCCAATGGTTTCTTCCTCCAGACGGACATCCACCAGCTTATTGCCTGCAACAGCTATTTCCTGGCTTCTCATTCCCACGAATGAAAAAATGAGGGTACCGTCGGCAGGGACATTCGCCAGCACGTAGGTTCCGTCGGCGCCGGTAATTGTTCCGGCTGTTGAGCCTTTCAGCACCACCGTTACACCCGGGAGAGGATCACCATTTACATCGGTCACCTTTCCTTTCACCTCCAAAGCCTGCTGTGTCTGGACTTCATCCTGAATTTTTCGCGGACTGATCACAATGTCCTGATCGAGCACATAAAATCCCAGGTTGGTTCCTTCCAAAACCTTTATCAGTACGGCTTCTACCTGTGCGTTCTTATAGTTGACCGATACCTTCTTGTTGGCCGGGATCTGATCGGTTTTATAAAAAAAGTCGAAATCAGATTGTTCCCGGATCGCTCTAAAAACGTCTTCCAGGCTCGCATTATCAAGCTTCAGATTGATTTTTGCCTGCTGCGAGTAGACCGATGCCGATACGGGGAGTATCAACACCAGTAGTAAAAACACTGTTAAGCGCATAATAAACCAAATTTTTTGAATCAAATCTCTTTTGCAGGGAATGATTCCTGTTAGTTTTTTTTCCATAAATTTGAACTGCTAACGTTTAAGTTGTTGAAAAATGACTTGAACCTGAACGGGGAATGGTGGTACATTCTCCGTTCTTTATAGTCGTTTCGTGTTCGACAGGTGTTTCTTATGCTTTACAAAGCTCAGGCATACCAGAGCTTGCTCAACCGAAACACTCTTCTGCTCCGCCAAACTCATACAAGTTTGAGTTGCGTTCGTTGTTCCGAAACGGTCTCTTTTATTGCTTCATAGGCATTCTGATTTGGGTGAATTGTTATCGTACATTAAGTTGGATTTTATCCTGCGCGATGATTTCATACCGAATGGGGATTGAAAGCCCCAGCATGGTCAGGAAATGATCGACTGGCTTATTTCGTCTGATCACTCCCGAAAACTTCATCGATTTAAATTCATCTTCATGATAGACCAGTTCGACGTCGTACCAACGTTCCACCATCTTTAAGACTTCGACCAGGTTTTCATTTCTGAATTCGTAGCGTCCTTCCTTCCAGGCATCATAGTTGGAAGGGTTAACCTGAACCAGTTTTATATCGCCTGTTACGCAGTCGAGTTCGGCCTGCTGTCCGGGTTGAAGCGTCATAAATCCCTTTGGGGTATGCAGTTTTACCGAACCTTGTTTCAGCGTGGTCTGCACTTCATGCCCGTCGGGGTAGGCCCGCACATTGAATGAAGTTCCGAGCACCTCGATGGTTTGCCCTTCCACTTCGACCCGGAACGGATGGGTGGCATCCTTCGCCACTTCAAAGAAAGCTTCGCCGCT
>JBDKTZ010000132.1:0-4275 GCA_039679975.1 Prolixibacteraceae bacterium | reverse complement strand
GCGTAAGCGACGGAGGAAGAAATAACTGAACGCCCCAATTGCCCGCCACGGTCGGCATAAATTGAATCTCAAACAACGATTCTGACGTATTTTCGTGCGTCCCGTCAAACAAGTCACCGTAATTGGCAGCCAAGCTATACTGACCATCTGCGAGAACAGCATTACAATATTCCAGCACCTTGCTGTAATCCTTCGACGGCATGGAGGCATATACCTTAGCCAGTAAACCTTCTGCAGAAGCTTTTTTGATTCTCCCTTTATCGGATGAAGTAGCCGGAAGATGCTCTATTCCAAATTCAAGGTCCTTGATGATCTGCGCGTAAACATCATTGACAGTCGCGCGCGGAAGACTGGACGATCCCTGATCATCTGCTTTCAAAACCAGCGGTACGCCTCCCCATAGCTGAACGAGGTTAAAGTAATGAACGGCTCTGACAAACATCACTTCCCCTTTCATTTTATCCCTGTCCACCTGCGAAAAGTTCTCGTCCTGAATACTGTCCACCTTATTAAGAAATGCGTTGGCAGTCCCGATTGCCTCATACAGATAACCCCAGTCACGTTTCACATTGCCATTGGTCGGAGTCACTTTCAGGTCATCAATTTCAAAATTGGCATTATTATCTCCCCCGGCATAAGCCAGATCGGATGTCACATCGCCATTGACAAACATATCAAACTGGTAATACTCTGAATGAAACGTTTTATAGACCCCTGACAAGGATGCTTCAGCCCAGGAACGACTGTTCAGAAATTCTTCCGGCGTCATGAACGACTCCGGACTCGTGCTCAGGAATTCTTCACAGGCTGTAGTAAAAAGAATCGCACAAGCTGCGCTGAATAAAATAATACGGTGCTTAAGTATATTTTTCATCATCATAAGTTTAAAGATTAAAAGTCGATGTTAACGCCAAAGATGAATGTGCGGGGCTGCGGGAACGTTCCGAAATCAATTCCCAGAGCCGTATTACTGGTTCCTCCGTAGTTCAGTTCCGGATCATAACCTGAATAGTCGGTAATGGTCCAAAGGTTTTGCCCTGTAAAATACAACTGGACATGACTGACATTCATGCTTTGCAGCCATGCCGATTTCAGAGTATAGGACAGGGTAACGGACTTGAGACGGATAAATGAACCATCTTCAAGGAAACGGGTCGAAAGCAGTGAATTTTCCTTATTATCGGCAAGAGCCTTCGGAATATCCGTGATATCACCCGGGTTCTTCCATCGCCTCAGGACATCAGCGGACTGGTTCTTCCAGTTTTCCATTCCTTCAATCTCGATTCGCGAGGCGTTGAAAATATCGTTTCCCTGAACGCCCTGGAACAGAAATCCCAGGCTGAGGTTTTTAAAGGAAAAAGTGTTATTCAAACCAAAGATAAAGTCCGGTTGTGCATCGCCAATAATGAACCGGTCTGCATCGGTATACGCACCATCACTGTTTTGATCTTCATAGGTCATCATTCCGGTCTGCGGATCAACACCTTTGGCGATCAACCCGTAAAAAGAGCCGATTGGCTCACCTTCCCTGACAATTGAAACATCGCCTCTTTCGTAAATACTTCCGCTAAAAAGCAACACATCATCACCGCCAAGGTTTTTCACTTTGTTCCGGTTCATTGAAAAGTTCAGGTCGGTATCCCATTTCAATGCTCCTGTCAAATTTTTAGAACTTATACTGAGCTCAAATCCTTTATTATCTACATTTCCCACATTCCTCAATTGACTTGCCACACCCATTTGAGTGGCCACGCTGACATCCATCAGCAGGTCCTTGGTCTTTTTATAATAAACATCTGCAGAAATCTGAATACGCGAGTCATATAAACTGACATCGATCCCCGCATTCAACTGACGGGTGGTCTCCCATTTCAACGAATCGTTGGAAGCCCTTGTCTGTGTAACCCCTGGAAGCAACTCATCACCAAATGGATAACCACCGCTCGGAGATACCTTGCCAAAAGCGGCATATGCGTCTGCCGGCTGATTACCATTCATTCCCCAACTTACACGCAATTTCATATCATTCACCACATGCCTGAGGCCTTCCATGAAATTTTCGTCCGACATGCGCCAGCCTGCTGAAACAGAAGGAAATGTACCCCAGCGATTTTCCTTGCCAAAACGGGATGACGCATCACGCCTGACATTGGCTGACAGCAGGTATCTTCCCTCGAAATCGTAAGTAACACGCCCGATCAAAGATGCCATGGTCCATTCTGAAGCATCGGTTGAATTTGTTACCGAGATCGAACCTCCGTTCAATGTAGGGATCGCGTCACTGGCAAAGTTACGGACTTCCTGGCTCGTGCCGTCCCACACAAATTGCTGTGTGGAGAAACCGGCAAGAGCGGTCAACCGGTGTCCATCCCCAATCGGCTTTGTATAAGTCAGGGTATTTTCGTTCAGCCAGGTAAAGTCGATATTGGTCGTGTTCGTTCCAATCCCGCGATAGGCACGACCCGATCCTGTCCGGTACGGATCGACGAACGAACTGTTTGTCGAATTATTGCTTTCAAACCCCAGGGAAGATTTAAATGCCAGTTCCTTTGTTAGTTTAACTTCTCCAAAGAAATTGGCCAGTAACTGGTTGGCTTTTGTCCCTTCATCCCTGCCCTTCATGGAGGCAACAGGGTTTTCCCAGGCCTGGAAAGGATTCACTGAAAAAGTTCCGTCGGCATTATACACAGGAATTGTCGGCGGGGTCGATAAGGCCCCCAAAACGACGCCTCCTCTGGCTACGCTGTTGTTATCGGTTACGTCGTGGGAGTTGGTTTTGCTCCAGATCATGCTTGCCCCGACCTTCAGCCAATCGTAAACCTGCTGGTCGAGGTTTAGTTTGATCGAATACCGTTTAAATTGGGACGGATCAATAATCCCCTTTTGATTCAGCAAGCTGAATGCCAGATAATACTGTGTTTTCTCAGATCCTCCGGAGAATGCCAGCTGATAATTCGAGACCGGAGCAGTTCGGTAAACCTCTTTCTGCCAGTCAGTGACATCCTGAACTGCCGAAGGATTTTCATATTTGGGCGATCCGCCTGCATTGACCTGGGCTTCATTGACCAGTTCGGCATATTGCGGGCCACTTAACACGTTTATTTTTTTGGGAAGCTCAGCAAATCCCTGGTAGGTACTCAATGTCATTTTTGAAGTCCCTGCTTTTCCTCTTTTGGTGGTGATCAATACGACACCGTTAGCCCCGCGCGTACCATAAATAGCGGCAGCCGACGCGTCTTTCAGGATCTGCATCGATTCAATATCCTCCACGGCCAATCCCCGGGTATCGGTTGTAGGGACGCCGTCAATAACAAAAAGCGGATCGTTATTGGCATTGATTGAAGTAGCTCCGCGAACACGGATGGAAAGACCTGAACCGGGTTTACCGGAGGTCTCGGTGACCTGAACGCCCGCTGCCAGGCCGGCCATGGCTTGTCCAATCTGAGTGATCGGACGTTCGGCAAAATCTTCACTTGATACTGTCGATACGGAAGTAGTCAGGTCCTTTTTCCGTTGAACACCATAGCCAATGGCCACAACTTCCTCAAGACCAATGGTTTCATCTTCAATAACCACATCAATGGTCGTTCTTCCGTTAATCTGGATTTCCTGCGTACGCATTCCCACGAACGAAAAAACAAGTACGGCATTGGCCGGGACTGAAGACAACGAATAACCGCCGTCCATGCCGGTGATCGTACCCGCCGATGTTCCCGAAATGACGACCGACACGCCGGGAACCGGCTGTCCATCCTCTCCCGTCACCCGGCCGCGGACTTCCCTCGATACCTGGGCATTCGCACCGGCAATGGGACTTACTCCCCGGCGTGTCAGAATGACCTGCCGGTCCAGGATCTTGTAGGTCACATCCTGACCTTCCAACGCCTCCTCCAGAATTTCATCGATCGTTGCATTTTGCAGATTCAGATTCACCTTCTTTTCCACATTCACATCTTCATTCTTGTATAAAAAGATAAACTGACTGTTCTGCTCCACATACTCAAAGACTTGCCTCAGACTAATGTTCTGTAAATCAATACTCAGCTTTGTATTCTGAGAATACACGGCGGCCGAAACTGCCATCGCGAAACAAAAAGAAAAGAGCATTGTTAACCGCATAATTCGCCATAGTTTTTCGGTTTCCTTATGGAGGAAACTTCGTAATTCCTTTTTTTTCATAAATTTGCTTTGCTTTTTGATTAATAATTTACTAAGTCACTTAGAGATTAATCACTTCAACCGGACATGCGTCACCATGTTCGGTTGTTTTATCGG
>JBDKTZ010000373.1:0-7541 GCA_039679975.1 Prolixibacteraceae bacterium | reverse complement strand
AATAATAGTCGGAATAACCCGACGTATCGATGGGAACAAAATAATCGGGCATGATACCTCCGCCGCCATATACAGTACGTCCGCTCTTTGTTTCAAATTTGAGTGAGTCGGCAAACTGGATGCTGTCGGCCACTGCAAGTTCTCCGTGGACAGCACGTTTCATAATGTCATGGTAATACTCATCGGTACCTTCTTCGTATGGTTTTTGAATGCTTCGTCCGCTTGGGGTATAGTAACGGGCTACAGTCAGGCGTAGGGCCGATCCGTCATAAAAAGGGATTTGCTCCTGCACAAGGCCCTTCCCGAATGAACGACGACCAATAATAATACCCCGGTCGTTATCCTGAACAGCACCTGCAAAAATTTCACTGGCCGATGCCGAATACTCATCGATCAAAACAAAAATATCTTTGTTCAGCCATTTTCCCTTGCTTGTGGCTTTGTAGGTTTTACGCGGCTGGGAATGCCCTTCCGTATAGAGGATCAGTTCATCTTTATCCAGAAATTCGTTGACCATCTGGATCACAGCCATCAGATACCCGCCGGGATTTGAACGCAGGTCGATGATGATTTTGCCGGCTCCCTGATTGTCCAGTTTTTTCATGGCTTCCATGAACTCGGTATATGTTTTTTCGCCAAAACGGCTTACTTTCACGTAGCCGGTTTCATTATTGATCATGTAGCTGACATCAACGCTGATAATGGGAATATCACCCCGGGTAATTGTATAAGGAATCACCGCTTTAATGGCGGCGCGTTTGATTCCTACTTTTACTTTTGTTCCTTTTTCGCCCCGAAGCAATTTCAGAACATCTTCATTCTTGATGCTGATGCCTGCAATATTTGAATCATTGACCATCACAATCCGGTCGCCTGGTTGGATACCTAATTTATAGGAAGGTCCGCCGGAGATTACATCGACCACATGTACCGTGTCGTTATGAATGGAAAACTGTACGCCAATACCTCCAAAATTTCCCTGCATTTCTTCGGTCACCTCCTGCATATCACTGGCCGGGATATAGGTGGTATGGGGATCGAGATTTTTCAATAAAGCAGGAATAGCGTCTTCAATTACTTTATCCGTAGAGACCGAGTCGACATAGACATTTTTAATAAGATCAACAATGGTACTTAATTTATTGGACGATTGTAATGAAATGTTCTGAAAGCCTGAGGGATGTTGCCGGCTGAGGCGATTTCCCAAAAATATACCAATGATCACCGAAAAGGCAATCAGCAACGGTAAATAAATATTAAATCGTTTATTCATCAGTGAATAATTTGTTTTTTAATCTTCAATATTGACCTGTACCACCTCAATTTTGGCTCGTTTCAGTAATTCAATGCCATCTTCGAGCCTGTAGTTGGCAGTGAAGACCACCCGTTTGATACCGGCCTGGATGATAAGTTTGGCACATTCCACGCAAGGGGAGGAGGTGACATACAGGGTTGCGCCCTCGCTGCTGTTGTTCGATTTGGCTACTTTCGTAATGGCATTCGCTTCTGCATGCAAAACATACGGTTTTGTATTATTGTTTTCATCTTCGCAAACATTTTCAAAACCAGAAGGTGTTCCATTATAACCATCCGAAATGATCATTTTTTCTTTTACCAGAATAGCGCCGACCTGACGTCTTTTACAGTAGGAATTTTGCGCCCATATAGCTGCCATCTTCAGATAGCGCTGATCCAGCAAATATTGTTTCTTTTCCATCAAAAGTTTCATTAACCATTTTGTGTTCAACAGATGTTTCTCCCACCCGGCAAAACTCAAACGATAGTTGGCTTTGCGCTCGCTTCTCCGAAACATCCCTTTCGGTTCAAATGTACTAAAAGGATTAGTTTTTAACCGTAAAGAATCATTGAAATGATTTTTTTATAAGATGAACCCGCGTCTAAATATTCTCTTATTAAAATGCTAAACAGCATTCAGGTATTTTTCGACAGTATTCAGGAGATCTTTCGATTTAATAGGTTTGGCTAAGTAATCGTCACAACCGGCTTCGAGCGCCTTTTCCCGGTCATCAGACATGGCAAATGCAGTTTGTGCAATAATAGGAACATAAGGATTTTCCTGTTTGATGATGCGGGTTGCTTCATACCCATTCATTTCGGGCATTTGCAGATCCATCAGAATGAGGTCGATATGTTTTTCAATTCTAAAAATATCGACAGCTTCTTTCCCGTTTTTAGCCCAAAAAATTTGTGCCTTAATTTTACTCAATACGGCATTTAAATACAAAAAGTTGGACTCAACATCTTCTACTATAAGAATTTGCGGGTTTTCAACCATCATTGTCTCTTGTCAGTTTACGTGAAGTTGGCATCCAAAGATATTGAAAGTTTTATGTAAATTCAAAGTTTTTATGAACAAAGTATTAAAATGGGCAAAAGAAAGAGAAACCGCTTATTCCGGAATCGGTTTCTCCGCTGCTTTCCATGAATTTATATAGAACTTAATTCTGTTGGATATTGATTTCATCAGTTTTAAGGTCGTTGCCGTTCACTGCTCCGTCAATTCTTGCTTCATCTGTTTCTCCGGTCACGGCTTCACTCTTTTCGGCTTGATCAAGGGCAATGCCATCGGCGTCGATTACCACAACAGTATTCGAATTCCCCAAATCGATCCCGACGTAAGCGACGTCACTCTTTTTATCAGTCAGTCCTGCCTTTTTGGCTTCTTCGATCGAATGAATACAATAGCCTATTCCTGCGCATAGGTTAGGATCCGGAGGTACGATAACATCGAGAATGTTCTGGAATTCCTTTTTAAAAAGTTCAACCAATTCCGAATAAAAGGCGCCACCGCCGGCAAGGTAAATTTTGGACGTATCCAAAAAGTCGTCATCCGAGAATTTTTTACGTAATTCGGGTGATATCACTTCATTGTAATAAATTTCAAGGGCCTTGGCACGCTGCTTTTTCAGATCAATTTTCTGCCGGTCTACAATAATCACTCCTCTTTGGAATGCTCTTTCAATTTGCTTCTCGGTGAGCAATTTCAGGTAATGGTCCTTTTGCAGCTCCTTTTCAAGAATATTAACCGCGTACGAGAGTCCCTTTGAACTTACTGTAGTCCTGTTTACTATTCCATTTGGAGTTGAAAGCGCTGCTTCAAAAGTTCCGAAACCTAAGCTGACGATGAAAAAATTGTCTTTTTCCCTGATGTTTCCGTCCCGGATTGTTTTAATACAGCCGTCAATTTCGGTCATGATGTTGACTTGCTCCACATTCACGTTTACGGTTTCGATCGATTGCCCTCCGAATGTTTTTGTATCTATTGCAATCTGATGCCTTCTTTTTAAAAAATCAATAGCGTCCCTTTTAAAAGACTGATAAGTAGTAAAAGGAAACCCGGTAGTTAAATGAAATTTAAAACACTGCCCTTGAGTGGCCAATACCAGGCTTACAAGCGATAAAATCCTGTAATCCAGATCTCTGGCTGAGCTATTGATGAACTTATGGGGAGCCGTTCCCTCTGATAATGCCAGGTTCCCGACAATAAAATTTTTACCATCAATATCTGTAATCCTCATACCTTCAAGAAAGGAGCCGGCTACATTTGAAAGTTCCAGGCTACTCTCTTCGAGGACACTTGTAAACGAATAGATTTTCTTCATAAACTAATTAATTTCTGATTTTTATATTTAAAATTTTTATTTGTTTAGGTTATTAAAAAGAAAAGAGTTTTCGTTCTTTGACAAACCATTCGTTGAGCCGGAACCAGTCTTCATGTCAGTTCCGTCAACGAGACTTTCAACTTTCTTTACTTCGGACTGATTATTATCGAATGGTTCAAGGTCATTATACGGACCTTCATGATCACGGTTAATACAGGCATTTACGCGACAACCCGCGAATATGGAAACGATGGGAGCAGTCAGTTTTCCCATGTATTCAGCCTGGGACTGCAAGGTTGCTGATTCCGTTACTTCCGATATTCCTTCAAAAGAGCCAAAAACAATAAGCGTGTTACATTTCAGATTTCCTTTCAAATGACCATTTTCACCTATTATGACCGTTTTGGTTGTAATCACATTTCCTTGAACAAAACCGTCGATCTTTACATCAGTGTGGATAATGAAATCACCAGTCATTTGTGATTGGCTGTTTAGTATCAAAGGTGCTGCTATCTGAAGATCCTCATTCGGTTTTCTATTCTTTTTCCAAAACATAGACTTTTGATAATAAATCGTTATTAATTTCAGATAAACTCCAATTCTCCGAAAATTCTAATTACATAAACGCTTATTCGAAATTCCTTTTACTTCTATTAATCATTCAATTAATAATTTTTTTATTATAAAATGGAATAAATCCAAAAATACAAAAATATAAGCAAAACTTTTCGTTTTTGTTTTTTTTTGAGTGAATTAAAAGGAATATCCGGTCAATTTGGCGGGTTAAGTGGTAATATTTTGAGTATAAATATACTTTATTTGACATTCGTTTTCCGTGCATAAGCTATTGGTTGTTCACAAGGATCGGTACTGAGTTTGAAACAGGTGATTTCAAAGGTACAGTTTCTTTCTGCAGAGTGAAATTGGAGGCAGAAAAAATCAGGCATATATGAGGCAGAGATCGGATTCTGGTATTTTGTTTTAACTTTGAGGCAAACCTGAATAAATCACAATTCTTCGCAGAATAAGATGACAACCCTTGAGTCCGGCATATTGAAGGAGTTAAAAAAAGGAGACCATGCTGCTTTTGAAAGAGTGTTTGAACATTACAGTAAACAATTATATCTGTTTTCATTCAGTTACCTGAAATCGAAGGATACCGCTGAAGACATTGTGCAGGAGGTTTTCCTGAAAATCTGGAATAACCGCGCGTCCATAAAGACAGATACTTCTTTTCAGTCATATCTGTTCACAATAGCACTTAACGCCGTCCGCCAATACTTTAATAAATTATCAGGACTGAACGAAGTCAAACATGATATTCTGATCAGTTTTTCTAATCAGAAGCAGGAGTTTGACAACCGTGACGATTATCAGGCTTTGCTTGATCGCCTGGATACGCTGATCGGTCAAATGCCCGAAAAACGCAGAACGGTTTTTATAAAAAAGAAGATTGAAGGGAAATCTATGAAGGAAATCTCCGACGAGCTCGGTATCGCCGTTAAAACTGTTGAATTCCATATTTCTGAAGCGATGAGATTTCTAAAAGTTGAATTTGAGAAATGTCATACTGAGGGGCTGATTTTCTTTTATCTCTTTATCCGTTAGTTCAATTCCTTATTTATTCTCCTCCGGTAAACAATCTGGCAACTTTTTTTTTACGACGGCAAAAAAAAGGGAAATTGTGACCAGGGATTTTAGCCGGTTCGTGATATAACAGGCGTATCATTTTTGTTTAAACGTTTAAACACGGTAAATTTGTCGAAGATGGAATTAAAATAAGAGCGTATATGCAAGATAAACCTGACCATAAAACTTTTCTTAATTTTTCAAAGGGAAAGTACTCGTACAACGATTACTTAAAGGTAAAGTATTGGTTTACAGACGTCAGGGGGGATAAAGAAACGGAGAGCCGGTTGTTTGATCAGTGGAAAGAACTTTCTGAGGTTGAAATGGTTGATGCCGGTTCTCTTCGTTCCTTGTTCGGGAGAGTTCATTACAGGATATTAAGAGAAGAGAAAACGGCTGGAAAGAAACGAAGTCTGTGGCATTGGTACCAACAGGTTGCAGCTGTTTTAATTCCGGTCGTTGCTGTTTGTTCTTTGATTTATTTTCTCGCAAAGCCTGTTGATGCTCCTGATCAGTCATGGGTTGAACTTAGTGTCCCTGAAGGCGGGCGAATGGAATTTATGCTCCCCGACAGCACCACGGGATGGTTAAACGGTGGCGCGAGGCTGAAATATCCGCCTGTCTTTGGCATGCATCGTAAGGTAGAATTATCAGGAGAAGCTTTTTTTAAGGTTAGTCATCGGGAATTCTCCGACTTCACGGTGGGTGTTCCCGATATGGATATCCGGGTTCTGGGGACTCAGTTTAATGTATCGGCATATGCTGATGAAACTATGTCGGAGGTGGTATTGGAGGAAGGGAGGGTCGAAATAAGAGGAAAAGGCAGCATATTTACCCGCGTGCTGCAACAAGGTGAAAAGCTGACGTATAACGGTGAATCACGATCGTTCGATGTGACCGAAGTTGACGCCAGTCTTTACACCGCATGGACCGATGGTTATCTGGTGATCAATAACGAACCGATGGTACAGGTTGCAAAGAAACTTGAACGATGGTATAACGTGGAAATTGCGATCCGGGATGAAAAGCTGAAAGGATTGCGGTTTAAAGGAACGTTCAACGGAGAACCTCTCGAGGAGGTACTGCGCTTTATAGCCATGACCACTCCTGTTATTTACAGCATTGAACGAAATGGATATGATTCAAACGGAGTTCTGGAGAAACGGCATATAACAATGAAACTTAAATAAACTGCAAAGCAGGAAAGTGGCTGAAACACTTCCCTGCATGAATTGCAGAGCGACGTAGATATATTAATCACTCTTTCAAATGTAAAAGTATGGAAAAAAAACGAGAACGAAGGGTTGGAATGAAGCTCTCTTTGGGAGATACACCAGGCCTTAAAAAATTTTTCAGAATGGTACGCTTAACATTATGCCTCTTTTTCTTCGGTCTGATGCAGATACTGGCGGTCGAAACGTATTCGCAGCAGACGAAACTATCGTTAAAACTAAGCAATGAGCGGTTGGAAGATGTTTTAAAAACGATTGAAGACAAGTCGGAGTTTTTCTTTTTTTATAACAGGGATTATATTGATGTTGACCAGAAGGTTAACATTGCTGTATCCAATCAACCGATTGCCGTTGTTCTGGGTGAGTTATTAAAGGGAACAGACATTCGGTATGAGGTGATAGACCGGCAAATTATTTTATCGAACAACGGTGCTTCTGTTGTAGCCTTGCAGCAGGCGCGCAATGTTTCGGGTCGCGTGACCGATTCGGGAGGAGCGCCGCTGCCCGGAGTTTCCATTGTTATTAAGGGCACTACCAGAGGAAGCGTTACGGACAGCGACGGAAATTATTTTTTGTCGAATGTTCCGGCTGATGCCACACTGGTTTTTTCTTTCGTCGGCATGAAAACTCAGGAAGCACTGGTTGAGGGATCATCGCCGCTTAATATCGTTATGAAAGAAGATGCCATTGGTATTGAGGAAGTTGTGTATATCGGATACATGACCCAAAAGAAAGCCGATTTGACGGGATCAGTCTCCATGGCGAAAGCGAACGATTTGCAGAAAAATCCATCCGCTAATGCGATGAAATCGCTGCAGGGAAAACTTTCGGGCGTGTATATCACAACAAACGGAGGTAATCCGGCAGAGGGTGTGAATATTCAGATCAGAGGCCTTTCGTCTCTCTCAGGAGGAGTTAAACCTTTAATTGTGAGTCCACTCCGACAACCCTAATTTCTCAACGAAAGGAGAACCGGGTATTTTCGGATCCGGACAAGTTGTTTGGCAAAATTGCCGCTAAAAATGATTTGATCGCAAAATAGAGTTCAGCAAACAGC
>JBDKTZ010000066.1:0-22671 GCA_039679975.1 Prolixibacteraceae bacterium | reverse complement strand
TAACCGGGAGCTAAAAAAAGCGGTTGAGGGATATTGGTCGGGGAGAATCAGTTATAACGAGCTCATAACGGTTAGTTCGGCAATTAAGCATGAAAATTGGTTAACGCAAAAGGATTTGGGTATTGATTTGATTCCGTCCAACGATTTTTCGTTTTATGACCATGTGTTGGATTTAGCGTTTGCGGTTAGCGCAATTCCGGACCGTTACGCGCAACTTCCCCGTGATTCAGATAAATCGAAGCTGGATCTTTACTTTGCAATGGCAAGAGGTTATCAGGATGGGGTAACTGATATTACAGCCATGGAAATGACCAAATGGTTTGATACAAACTATCATTATATCGTACCTGAATTTCACAAAAATCAAAAGTTCTGGCTGTCGGGTTTTAAATTGATTGATGAATTTCAGGAAGCAAAAAGGTTGGGTATAATTACTAAACCAGTTATTCTGGGACCTGTTTCTTTTTTATTGCTTGGCAAAGAAAAAGAGGAAGGCTTCGACCGGATTGATTTATTGGGCAATCTTCTTGAAGCCTACTTCGAAATGATTTCACTGCTTGTGGATAATGGTGTGGAATGGATTCAATTTGATGAACCATTTTTGGCGTTGGATTTAACGCCGGAACAAAAGGAAGCTTTCAAGACCGCGTATTCACAAATCAGGGAAAATTTCCCTTTCGCTAAATTTTTAGTGGCGGTTTATTTTGGAGGGTTGTCTGATAACGTGGAGTTGGTTGCCGGCTTGCCAGTGGATGCCATCCATCTTGATTTGGTGAGGGATCCGGCACAACTTGAGATCTTGATGAACCTGGTTTCCGCCGAAAAGAAATTATCGCTTGGACTCGTGGATGGCCGAAACATCTGGAAGAATGATTTTACGAATTCTTTAAAGTTTATTGCGACAGCCGTTGAAAAAATTGGGGAAGAACGGGTGATGATAGCTCCATCCTGTTCTTTGCTGCACGTTCCATGTAACCTGGAATTGGAAACTAACGAAGACGTTTTATTGCCTGAAATTAAGCAATGGCTTGCATTTGCGAAGCAAAAACTTGAAGAGGTTGTTGTTTTAAATCAATTGTCGAAACACAACGGGAATATAACGTCAATACAACTGCTTAAAGAGAACCAGAAGGCCACACAAAGCAGAAGAACATCGGCTTTGATTCATAATGACCTGGTTAAAGAGCGTATTGACTTCATCGAACGATTTGAAGCGATGAAAAGGCCGCCCTTTTCACTTCGGAAAAAAGAGCAGCAGAAGCACTTTATACTGCCATCCTTTCCAACTACAACAATTGGTTCATTCCCGCAAACTGCAGATGTAAGAAGCTGGCGGGCAAAACTGAAGAAAAACGAACTTTCAGAAAATGAATATAATCGGCTTATTCAGCGCGAAATCGAAAAGGCGGTTCGCTGGCAGGAAGAAGTTGGACTTGATGTCCTGGTCCACGGCGAATTTGAGCGAAACGATATGGTCGAATATTTTGGAGAGATGTTGGATGGTTTTGTATTCAGTAAAAATGGCTGGGTTCAGAGCTACGGATCGCGCTGCGTAAAACCTCCGATTATTTTTGGCGATGTTCAGCGGCCAGATCCTATGACCATTGACTGGATTATGTACGCACAATCGCTTACTTCAAAGCCTGTTAAGGGAATGTTGACAGGGCCGGTTACTATTTTGAAATGGTCGTTTGTCAGGGATGACCAGCCTCTTTCTGTTACATGTAATCAAATAGCCCTGGCTATCAGGGACGAAGTTCTTGATTTGGAAAAAGCTCATATCCATATCATTCAGATTGATGAACCAGCACTTAGGGAAGGGTTGCCTCTCCGTAAAAGCGAATGGAAAACCTATCTCGACCGGGCAATAAATTCATTCCGGCTTTCTTATGCCGGAGTGAAAGACGAGACCCAAATTCATACGCATATGTGTTATTCCGAGTTTAATGATATCATTGATAGCATCACTGCTTTGGATGCCGATGTAATTACCATAGAATGCTCGAGATCACAAATGGAACTGCTGGATGTTTTCGGGGAATATAAATACCCAAACGATATTGGTCCGGGCGTTTATGATATTCATTCCCCTCGTGTTCCCTCCGATGCAGAAATGGTTGATCTGCTAAAGAAAGCGGCTACCGTCATTCCAACGGAAAATATTTGGGTGAACCCGGATTGTGGTTTGAAAACACGAAAATGGGAGGAAACAAAAGAAGCAATTAAAAAAATGGTAAATGCAGCCAAAACAATGAGGGAAATTACCCGCATTTAATATTTTGTTATCTGACTTCGGCCCTGGAATATAAGCACAGCTAAAAAAGGCCGGACTTAAAATTTGTTTTGAAAGAAAATCGGAGCTAAGGTATTTTGAAATGAATATATTCGGAGAAGCTTCTCCGACTGCTATCTTAATCCTTTCTGAAGAAACAATTGCCGGTCATTGTTGTTCGATAAATTACAGTGTGTATGATATTGAAAAACAAAATGTCGGACAGGTTTTTCTTTCGGGAGTGATAAAAATGGATCGCTATTCTAAATATAAAGAAAGAATCACCATTAGGCCAGGGCAGCCAAGCTATTCTCTGGCTAAAGGGATTAGGGAAAACATTATTTATAATGAACAAGGAAATATTGGTGGAAGACCTGTTTTGAAACTTGTTAAGGCATTAATAAATTCGAACCTCTATATTTCTGTTGCGGCAGTTTTTCTTACCATAGAAACCCAGATAGGACTGGGAATGAAGCCGCAATGGCATCCTTACTTATTTATCATTTTCTTTGCTACACTGTTTGAATATAACCTGCACCGATTCATCACTGTTATCACGAACAAAGAAGCATTAAACTCAGACAAACACAAATGGGTCAGAGAAAACCTGAATGGATTCTACTTGTTGGTATTGACTTCACTGGCAGGTTTTATCTGCGTCGCTTTACTTGCTAAAAAAGAAGTACTAATTACATTAGCTCCTATCGCATTGCTTACCTTATTTTATTCAATGCCAGTATTCTGGAATAAGAAAAGCATTTTCAAGCTAAGGGAAATTCCTTACCTGAAAATATTTTTAATTGCTTTTGTGTGGGCCTCCTCAACAATACTCTTACCCATTATTCAATCAAATACTATGTTCAACAAAGCCCACGTCATAACCATGTTAGCAGAACGATTTTTTTTCATTTTTGCCATTACAATTCCGTTCGATATCAGGGACATCGAGGTTGACAAGCAAGCCGGATTAAAAACTATTCCAATATTATTTAACGAAAACACATCGAATGCCATTGCCAATTTGTCTTTGTTTATCTTCTTTCTTATTTCATTCGTTCATTACCAATCACAAAATTACTGGTTTATTATTGGAGCTTTAAGCATTTCGACTTTGACTACATTTTTATTTTTGAATGAAAATAAATTTAGAAAACTGACTTATTTTCATTACGGGATTTTAGATGGAACAATGCTCTTGCAGGGGTTACTGGTCTTGGTATTCTACTATTTAAAATAAATTGAAATAAATAAAACCGAATGAGAAACAGTCATATACTAAACAATGGTATCCCCATTTCAATTTCATTGAATCCGGTATTGGAACAAGAGCATTTTCACGCAAGAAAACCCTATGATAAAAAGCGAATATTTACGATCTCAGTTTTAGCCGTTTTAATTGCCGTCTGTATCAGTTTTATTGCAAAGTTGCTGGTTTATCTTATTGACCTTTTTACAAATGTTTCTTTTTACGGAAATTTCTCCATCGAGCCATCAAGCCCTGCTGACAATGCGTACGGATTCTTTGTGATTGTCATTCCGGCAATCGGAGGACTAATTGTTGGATTTATGGCTTTCTACGGTTCTAAAGCTATCCGAGGGCACGGCATACCCGAAGCGATGGAACAAATATTAACCAATCAGAGTAAAATTACCCCTTCTATTATTTTTTTGAAACCGCTTTCGGCTGCCATTTCGATTGGTACAGGCGGACCTTTTGGAGCCGAAGGACCAATTATTGCAACAGGAGGTGCATTGGGATCAACATTAGGACAACTACTTAAAATCACTGACTACGAGCGTAAGATATTGCTTGCTGCAGGCGCTACGGCAGGTATGGCTGCTATTTTCGGAAGTCCGGTTGCCGGAATTTTCCTTGCAATAGAATTATTACTGTTTGAATTCTCCCCACGGTCTGTTATTCCCGTGGCAATGGCTTGCATCACCGGAGCGGCAGGACATCATTTATTGTTTAGGGCAGGAGTGGTATTTCCATTGAAGAGCGCGATCGAATCAGCATCCAATCCTGCACTTGGCTTTTATGCTATAATGGGTGTCTTCATTGGTTTCGTATCGATTTTGGTCACCAAGATAGTTTATTTGATTGAGGACGGATTTGAAAAATTACCCATTCACTGGGCATGGTGGCCAGCTATTGGCGGTTTGGCCGTTGGTATTGTTGGCTACTATGCTCCCCGAACACTGGGAGTAGGATATTACAACATTATCGATATCCTGTCAGGAACAATGTCAATCCATATTTTATTGTCCTTGTGTATCTTGAAATTTATCTCCTGGGCTATTTCATTAGGCAGTGGCACCTCAGGCGGAACACTCGCCCCATTGCTCATTATTGGCGGGGCAACCGGGTCATTGCTTGGAAGCCTGATTATTTATTGGTTTCCAGAATCAGGTATTGCACTTCCATTAGCCGCACTAGTCGGTATGTCTGCAATGTTCGCAGGTGCTTCGCGGGCATTCCTGACTTCCATTGTATTTGCCATGGAAACAACCGGTCAATCCAATGCCTTGTTGCCTTTGTTGGCAACCAGCACAACAGCTTATTTCGTCTCCTATTTTACAATGGAGAATACCATTATGACAGAGAAAATTGCACGAAGAGGGGTAAAAACACCTCATTCATATAAACCAGATGTACTGGAGAAATTTACCGTTGAACAAGTTCTGACTGACAATGGAATGGTGATAAGTGAAAAGAATAGCATTCGAGAGGTTCGGGAATGGTTAATCAGGGAACAGAACTTTAAATCAAATTATTTTATCATTTCAAGCAATGAAAGAGAGTATAAAGGAATATTGAGTTCTTCAAATATATTTGACAGCCAACATTCGCCGGAAAGTTTAATTGGAACACTTATTAAACGCAATGACATTTATATCGGACTGGATGATACATTACTGACTGCTGTTGAAACCATGGCAAAGGAATCCATTGATGTCCTGCCTGTTGTTTCGAAAGAGAATACAAAAATTGTTGGAATTCTTGCTTATCGTGATATTATTGCTACATACAAATACGGTATTAACGAACACGAGAAGAAACAACCCCACATTTCATTAAAACGGAATGGTTTAAAAATCCTGTTACATGGGAGGGGAATTGTATCAGCTATGAAACGAAGAGACAAATAACATAAACTAATTTACAGGCATTAATTGTCCGTTTAGATTCGCTGATTGAAATTGAATACTACCGCAACGGTGGAATTTTGAAGTATGTGTTGCGGCAATTCTTAAAAAACAACTGAATATCTTTGAGTTAACAAATATTACTAAATGCAGGATATTTAAACTTTTATAAAAAGACTTTGTTATCTTTTTATAAAAACAGTTGATCATGAAAAAAATAGCAATTAACGGTTTTGGCAGAATTGGAAGGGCTTCGTTGAAAGTGATTCTGGAAACTCCCGGATTGGAGGTCGTAGCAGTGAATGACCTGATGAGCATTGAAAATGCAGCATATTTGTTCAAATACGCCAGTATATTTGGAGGTGAAGTGAACTTTAATGACAACAATTAGAAGACGAGGGAGTCGATAAATTCAATAAACAATTCGACGAGATTATGACGATTATTGACAATACTCCTGTACTGTATGAAAAAGCTGGATAATTTGATACTAAATTCAAAAATTATATTATGGCAAGCGAAAATTTATACCCAAAAGTAACTAAAGAACTCGCCGATAAAAGAACGGCTTTAGCTCCTGAGGTTATGGAAGCCTGGAACAATTTCAGCAAAACAGTTTTTAAAGAAGGGGCGCTCCCGGAAAAAACGAAGCAACTTATCGCTGTGGCGGTGGCGCATGTCACACAATGTCCTTATTGTATCAGGTCACACACCAGGCAAGCCCTGCGAAAAGGGGCAAGCAAAGAGGAAATTATGGAAGCGATTTGGGTGGCATCCGAAATGCGGGCAGGAGGCGCTTATGCTCATTCGTTAATTGCTCTGGACGAAATGGAATAATGCAGGGAAAATAATGGTAAATAGTTAAACAGTCCGTAATATAAATTATTAAAATACGATGAGATGAAAGCAAGATTAAACTACTCAGAAGTAGCTCCCAACGCGATCAAAGGTATGCTTGAACTCGAAAAATATGTACATGGTTCGGGGCTCGAACGCACGCTTTACGAGTTGGTAAAGACCAGGGCATCACAAATAAACGGATGTGCCTATTGCATCGACATGCACACAAAGGACGCCCGGAAGGCAGGCGAAACCGAACAACGTTTGTATGCTTTGAATGCCTGGCGCGAAACACCTTTTTATACCGAACGTGAACGCGCTGCATTGGCGTGGACGGAAGCTCTGACACTTATTTCAGAAAACGATGTGCCTGAGTCGTTGTACAAGGCTACCCGTGAATATTTTAATGAAGCGGAAATTGTAGCTTTAACCATGGCCATTATTGCCATCAATGGGTGGAACCGGCTGGCTATAAGTTTTCGCGCTGTGCCAGGTAGTTATCAATCGCAATAAAAAACACCAAATGGAAGGAATTAATATCAAACGGATTTACGACGAACCCATGGATGGTGATGGTTATCGTATTCTGGTTGACAGGCTTTGGCCACGCGGTGTTTCTAAAAAGGACGCAAGACTTGACGAGTGGGACAAGGAAATTGCCCCATCACCGGAACTTCGTAAGTGGTTTGATCATAAGGAGGAACGTTTTCAAGAATTTAGTCGCCTGTATCGTGAAGAATTAACAGCAAAACCAAAAGAATTAAACAGATTGAAGGCACTTGCTAAAAGGGAAGTCGTCACATTGTTGTACGGAGCCAAAGACCCGGCAATCAATCATGCTGTTGTACTAAAAGAGTTACTGATTACATGATCAGGGATAATGAAAATATTTTTACCGGTTTTACGGGATTGAATTTGTAAAAAAGATTTTAATATATCCTATAAAAGGATATGCGTGTCCTTTTATAGGATATATTTTCATATATTTGTTACGTCTAAAAATTTAAAAACTTTAAATATTGAATTATGAAAACGTTAGATGCAACGAAAATTGAACCGAGGTACAAACACCCCACAATCTTTCAAACCTACGAAGATTTGGCTGTAGGAGAATCTTTTATCCTTCATAACGACCATGATCCAAAGCCGCTGTATTATCAGTTTACTGCTGAAAAAGGGAAAGAATTTGGTTGGGAATATCTTCAACAAGGGCCTGATGTATGGGAAGTAAAAATCAGTAAATTGAAAGTTGAATAAAGGGCATCGATAGGATGAACTCCTGCATGACAACTCAAATTCCAGGATTTCTTAAACAATCTTGATGCATTAGTAAATCGTATGGCAACATATTATTTGATTTCGGTTTTTGTACATGTAATTTGCGCCGCATTTTGGATTGGAGGCATGTTGTTCATCCCACTTGTTTTGGTTCCGGGCATTAAACAGCAGCCCAACCGGGTATTGCTGCTCCATAAAACCGGGATTAAATTCCGGTTTTATGGCTGGTTTGCGGTCATGGCCCTGATTATAACCGGTGTCTTGAACGTTCATTTTAGGGGACTGCCATTCACAATTGATTTTTTTACAAATACAAGCTACGGAAAAACACTAATTATAAAATTGGTTCTTTTCGTGGTTATGTTGCTGGTTGGTGGAATTCATGATTTTTACATTGGCATGAAACGAGCCATGAACACCGTAGTTTACGACCAAGGTGATATTTATTGGCGAGTTCCATACCGTTGAAAGTGCGTCCCGAAGAGGTGACGACAATACGCAAATTGTAGTTGGTAATTTGAAAATATTAACGTGTGAAATCGATTGATGAAATGCAACGAACCTCTGGAAATAGATTCAAAATGCTAGCCCGGTGGACTGGAATGCTTAATCTGCTACTGGCCTTAATTATTGCCTTTCTGGGTGTTGCGATTTCCCGGGGAGGATTTTGAAATTTTGATAATTAAATTCTGAAAAAATGAGAATTAACAGCCAAACAAAAATATCAGCTCTTATTAAAGATAACCCAAATACAATTGAGGCTATCGTTTCTGTCAATCCGCATTTTAGTAAATTAAGAAATCCATTGCTCCGTGGAATATTAGCTTCAAGAACCAGTATTGGAGATGCTGCCCGAATTGGGAAATGTAACATTGATGTCCTTTTTAAATCACTTGCTGAGATAGGTTTTGAGATTGAAAAAGATACGGTTCCGGAAGAAGAGAAGATGGAGCAATCTGTAAATTCCGAAATAGTCAACGCCATTAAGTTGTCAAAGGTCACCTTGTTGGATGTCAGACCAACTTTGGAAAGGGGCGGAGATCCATTTAATGAAATAATGGGTGAATTAATGAGGCTTCAGGACGGGTATGCATTGGAAGTGATCAATACGTTTGAACCAACCCCGCTGATCAAAATAGCAAATACCAGAGGATACGCGAGCAGGATCGAAACAAAAGAAGATGCTGTTTACACTTATTTCTATAAAGTAGCCGAAGCCAAAGAAGAAGCCCGTTCCGGCAACCTGGTATTCCGGGTTTCTGTGTCAGAACATGAAGAAAGAAGGGTTAACTGTAAAAAGGATATTCATGAAATCGATGTTCGCGATTTGGAGATGCCACTGCCCATGGTTACCATTTTAAAAGAGCTGGAAGAACTGAAAGAAAACGGCGCGCTCTATGTACATCATAAAAAAGTACCCCAATATTTATTGCCCGAATTGGCTGAAAGGAATTTCAAGACGTGGATTGCTGAGGTGGATGAGAATAATGTCAAACTCCTAATCCATAAATAAATGAACCAAATAGCCAGCGAAAATGCCCCATCTCCTAAAGTGGTTATTCCTCATTATGCCTTCGGGGGACTGACCTGGCTTGCAGTTACCCTGCTTATCGTAATTCATCCGGAAGCTTTCACTCAACATTTTTTCAATCCTGAATTGCTCGCCATCACTCACCTGTTGGTATTGGGTTGGATTACCATGATTATTTTTGGAGCCTTGTACCAGTTGCTCCCGGTCATCATGGAAGTGAAATTATATAGCGAGCCATTTGCAATAGCTTCATTTATAATGCTGGGAATGGGCACAATCTTACTGGCCTTCGCTTTCTGGCAATTTTCGTTTGGCGCCATCCTGTTTGTTGCGGCAACATTTGTTGTTTTAGCCGTGGTATTCTTTGTTGCCAATGTATTGTTTACGGCACACTCGTCCACGAAAAAAGTAATAGAAAGAACCTTCATCGTTACTTCGGCAAGTTGGCTGTTATTTACGGTTTTGGCTGGTTTGACCCTGGCCATTAATCAGGTTTATCCGTTCTTAAAAGCCTCACAAATCGAACTGTTAAAACTACATGCGCATGCTGGTATTGTTGGATGGTTTATGCAGTTGATTATTGGTGTCAGCAGTAAATTATTGCCGATGTTTATGGTGTCACACCACGTTAGTACCAAAAAGTTAAAAGTTGCCTATTACGCCATCAACCTTGGGCTGATTACAGGGCTTATATCGTTGTTCTTTCAGATTAAATCTGGTGTCATATTGAGCGCAATAATCATTGTTCCGGGTATCTTTAGTTACCTTTCATTTATTTATGAAGCCTATACAAAGAGGGTGAAAAAGCAACTTGACATCGGGATGAAACAAACGGCCTTTTCCTTTTTGATACTGGTTGTTCCTTTCTTCCTGATTTTTTCACTTCTGTTTAATTTCAAATTCCTGAACAACCTCACGCTACCCCTTTCAGTGGCTTATGGAAGTGCAATTGTAATTGGGTTTATCACTTCACTGGTAATGGGACAAACATACAAAACGTTACCCTTTATTGTCTGGCTAAAAGTTTATCGGGGGAGAATCGGGAAAGTGGTACTTCCTTTACCAAAAGACCTTTATTCTGAAAAGATTGCCATTGCTCAGTTATGGCTTTTTGCGATTGGATTTGTATTGCTGCTAATCGGAATCTCGGCATCTGTAATCACAATATTGCTTTCGGGCGCAATCGTCCTGCTTTTGTCTGCAACACTTTATAATTTTAATCTGTTCAAAATCATATTTCACAAACCAAAAAATAAATAGTCTCCTTATGAATACAGAAGAAAAAACAATATTTGAATTACTTAAAGGGGTTATTGATCCGGAATTAATGGTAAACATTATTGATCTGGGGTTGATTTATGGTGTGACTTACAATGAGCCGGAACATAAAATCGACATTGATTTAACACTTACATCACCGGGATGCCCGATGGGCGGATTAATCATTGAAGATGCCCAACAGCTGATTGAGGCCAGTTATCCCAATTTCGAAGTCAAAATAAATCTTGTTTGGGAACCTGAGTGGTCGGTCGAAAATCTCACAGAGGCAGGCAAAGAAGCCTTAGGCCAGATATAATGTGCTTTCAGCCGGAGAGCCGTTACGGTTCGATTCCCGGTGGAAAATGAAAAAAAGAAGATCCCGACAAATTTAAATTCTTCTGAATAATTCCGGGAGTTTCTTGAATTAAAGTTGATTAGAAATACAAATTACGAAACTTCAGTGTCTTTACACCATAACCCCTGCAAGTTAGCCGGCAACACCCGGATTACAATACAGTGCTGAACTGATCGAATCAAACATCAACACAACAGAGATTAAGAAATGGCTGGCTATGTTAATGGCTCCCGGGTCTTCACTTGGAGGTGCCAGGCCAAAAGCCAATATTTTGGACATGAACAGATATCTGTGGATTGCCAAGTTTGCTTCGAAAAATGATACAATCAACAAAGCTGCCTGGGAATACCTGGCTTACCGTTAATGCCGGTATCGAAATGACCGAATCCCGATTAAAGCATGTGCCGGGGAAATACGATACGTTTTTCACCAAACGATTTGACCGGGATAAAAACCGACGGATTCACTTTGCTTCGGCGATGACCGTGAACAGCTTGTTTTCCAAAAAATACCAATCTCCGATTTTTTTGTGCAGATTAAAAATAATTAAAACCATAGTGTCAACTTTGAACTGAATAATGATGATGAACCGCATTTTATTAATCGTCCCCGCCGTTCGAAAGAAGACATGCATTTTCAGGACGTTTTGAAAAGCTCGCGCTTGCCATAGGATTACATTTTATTTCCTATTTTTGCCGATAACTAACTGTCCCGGATGTGAAAGAAGAGGATTATGATGAAAAAATGCTCATTCAGCGATTAAGAATGAGTGACCCGGTTGCGTTTGAACGGCTTTTTTCGCATTACAGCATCAAATTATATCAGTTTTCTCTGTCTTATTTGAAATCGGAGGCTGATGCTGAAGATATCGTGGAAGAAGTCTTTTTTAAGATCTGGAATAACCGGGAAGCTATTAAGACCGGGATGTCATTCCAGTCATACCTGTTTACCATCACGCTCAATTTCATTAAACGTTCCTTTAACAAACGATCGCGCGCGGATCTTTATAAACGTGAGCTTTTAAACTGGAGTACCGGCGGGGACGATCAGCCTGAATCTTCAATTGTTTACCAGGATCTTTTAAATAAACTTGATCTTCTGATCAGCAGGCTCCCTGAAAGGAGAAAGCAAATCTTCATTGAAAGAAAGATAAACGAAAAACCTGTCAAGCAAATTGCCAGAGAAATGGGAATCACGCCAAAAACAGTTGAAAACCAGCTTACCAGGACTTTAAATTCTTTGAGGGAAGAACTTCGTAAGGACAGTTTTGACGGACTGCTTTTTTTCCATCTTTTTGTCCATGAAGAAACTGATGAATATTCCGGTTAAAACCCTTTGAGGGATAACTATTCCGGTACTTCTTTCTCCGAAATCTTCAGCTATTTTTAAAAAAAAATATTTTCCGATGGGGGAAGTGCCCGCTTGAAGGATATAATGGACAGTAATTCGATCAATGATCACTTATTTATTTTAAAATGCCATAAAATTAACCGATGTGGAAAAGCCTTTCGACAAAGAAGTCCTGTTAAGGTATCTCAGGGAAAAGCAGTCTCCCGAAGATGAGCAACTGGTCAGAAGCTGGTTCAAAGAGCCGGATTCCTTCCAGCTTGATCTGTTTATCAGGCAAAACTGGCAGGAATTTGCAGAAACGAAAAGCGATAAAGATCTGAGTCATATCCTTCGAAAGATCGAAAGAAGGATTATTCAGGAGAAGTACACAAACCGGAATGTTTTTTGGAGTTATTACAGGCAGATTGCCGCAGTGATCCTGGTTCCGGTCCTTTTGGTTTCGGCTTACTTTTTTATGGGCCGGAATCAGCAGAACGGAGAAGACGGTTGGGCTGAAATCTACTCACCGGTTGGGGCCAGGACGGAGTTTTCCCTGCCCGATGGTACCAAAGGGTGGCTCAACAGCGCATCAAGTATCCGGTATCCTGTTCGCTTCAGAGATCGTGAGGTAAAAATCAGCGGAGAAGCTTATTTTGATGTTGTTCATGATAAAAACAGACCCTTTATCGTTAGTACACCCTTCCTGAATGTCATGGTTCTGGGTACCAGATTCAACGTCTCGGCTTATCCCGAAGATAGTTTCACCAAGGTTGTGCTCGAAGAAGGAAAGGTCAGGTTGAATTCAACTAAAGGTTCATTTTCTGCCGAGCTTTCCCCTGACGAGTGCTTTATCTTAAAAGGCGATGACCAGGAAGGTACCCTCACGAATGTTGATCCCGGGGTTCATTCTTCCTGGAAAGAGGGAAAACTTATTTTTCGCGACGAACCTCTGTCGCAGGTTCTGAAAAAAATAGGAAGATGGTACAACGTACAGTTCGTTGTGGAAAATCAGGAGTTGAATGACTACATCTACAAAGCAACTTTTCAGGATGAAACGCTGGATGAGGTTATCAGGCTGCTTGCACTGACTTCTCCGATAAAATACGAAATAATCGAGAGAAAACCCGGAGCCGACGGCGCATATCCGGTCAGAAAGATCATTATAAAGCGAAAAGTATAACAGCATTTTTGTAAGGCAGGAGTAAAGATGAACCTGCTTGGCGCCGGAAAACGACTGTCGGAAAAGATATAATGCATAATAAAATAAAAATCAGGAAAACGTGCCAGCGTTCTCCTGATCATGTACAGATTAACAATTGAGTCATTATTAACCGTTGAATGCGAATTTATGAAAAAAAATCAAGAATGCAGGGAGCCTCTCGGAAGGACCCTGAAAAAAATTTGGCGAATTATGCGGTGGAGTGTATTTTTTCTGATTATCAGTATCTTTCATGCAAGTGCAATTTCAGGCTATGCACAAAAAGCTCAGCTTTCACTCGATTTCAGGAATACCAGTATCGAAACTATACTGAACGAGATTGAAAATCAATCTGAGTTTTATTTTCTGTATAATAAAAACCTGATCGATGTAAAGCGGAAAGTCGACATCCAGGTCAGGAATTTAAGGCTGAGCGATGTGCTCGACCAACTCTTTGAAAATACATCAGTCGACTATCAGATCATAGGAAGACAGATCGCGCTGATCAATGGACAGGGTCCGTCGGCTATGGTTACCGCACAGCAGAGACCATTGAGCGGAAAGGTTACCAATTCCCAAAAGGAACCGCTCCCGGGGGTAAGCGTTACTTTGAAGGGAACTAATCAAGGATCTATTACTGACGCTGAAGGTGGTTTTTCATTTAAGGCAATTCCCGACAATGCAGTTTTGGTGTTTTCGTTTGTGGGAATGAAAAGCCAGGAGGTCGCTGTTGCCGGGAAGTCGGTCATTTCTGTGATGCTGGAAGATGAAAATGTTGGAATTGAAGAGGTGGTTGCAATCGGATACGGAACCCAGCGCAAAGTGACCATGACCGGATCGGTGTCTACTCTCAAAGGCGATAAGATTATCCAGTCTCCGGCAATAAATATATCCAATAGTATTGCGGGGCGTGTCACCGGGGTAATTGCCAATAACCGTTCGGGAGAGCCCGGAAGCGACTGGTCTACGATCCTGATTCGCGGAAAAGGAACCCTGGGCGATAACTCTCCGTTATACGTAATAGACGGTGTGGCAAACCGGGATAACCTGGAGCGGCTGAATCCGGCCGATATCGAATCGGTCAGCATTCTGAAAGATGCTTCCGCTGCCATATACGGAGCGCAGGCTGCCAACGGGGTTATCCTGATTACAACCAAACGGGGGAATACAGGTAAACCCACGATCACCTATGACGGGAATTATGGTTTTTCCCAGCCAACACGATTGCCGGATCTGATGAACGCCTATCAATATATGGTCTATCAGGATGAAGCGCGCGCTTTTGAAGGGAAAAGCCTTTTGTATGAGGAAGTGAAAGAGAAATACCTGAACGGGACAATCGATCACATCACGCTTGCCGATACTGACTGGATGAGTGTGTTATTCCGTGATTTTGCTCCGCAGACACAACACTCACTCAGTGTGAGGGGAGGTAATGAAAAAGTAAAATACTTCGTTTCAGGCGGATATGTCCGTCAGGAGCCATTGTATCGTTCTACCGTAGGGAATAATTATCATGCCGGTCAGATTCGTTCCAATATCGATGCGTCGATAACAAACAACCTCACGGTCTCTGTGGAACTGGCCGGGCGGCGGGAAAACCGGTATACCAGCGATTACAGTTCCGAGAAAATTTTTACGGAAGCCTTCAATGTATATCCTTACGTTCCGGCATATTATCCTAACGGATTGCCAACTGCAGGAATTTCCAAAGGTTTGAATCCGGCCATACTATCGAGCGGTATAACCGGCTATTACCGCAATATTGATTACTTTCTTAATTCGAAGGCCGGTTTCGATCTGAAACTGCCCTGGATCACAAAGGGCTTATCGGTTTCAGGTTATGTTGCCTTTGATGCCCACTTTGGAAAAGATAAAACATTCCACAATCATTGGGATGCCTACCAGTATGTTATGGACGATGCCGGGAAAATTACCGGCTATGAAAATATCAGGGACCAAACCAACGAGTATGGTACAATCAGCCTGGATCAAAGCGCATACGACAGTGAAGTGACCACATCGAACCTGAAACTGGCCTATGAAAAAAGGATTGGACATCACCAGTTGTCAGCGTTTGTCGCATTTGAACAGAGCCAACAAAAAGGAGAGAATATATGGGCCTACAGAAGAGATTATCTGTCCGGGCAAATTCAGCTGCTTTCAGCCGGTTCAAGTGAGCTTAAGGACAATAGCGGCAGTGCTAATCATTCGGCGCGTCAAAACTATTTTTCCAGGATCGAGTATAACTATAACGATAAATACCTGGCCACATTTACTGTCAGAAGGGATGGTTCTTCCAACTTTCACCCGGATCACCGATGGGGAACATTCCCGGCGCTATCGGTAGGATGGAGAATTTCCGAGGAAAATTTCCTGAAAGATAATCTTGCTTTCGTAAGCAATCTTAAGCTGCGGGCTTCCTGGGGAAAATTGGGAAATGACCGTACAAACCCCTATCAATACCTCTCAACTTACGCCCTGGCAGATGCCGGGCAAATCGGCAATCCTCCTGTTAAGGTCAAAGGCTTTTATGAAGGTGTGACCCCTAATGTGAATATTACATGGGAAACCATTGACTCTAAAAATATCGGAGTAGAAGGATCGCTATGGAACGGAGCGTTAACTTTTGATTTGAACTGGTTTCATGCCGGCCGCACCGGAATCCTGATTACCAAAGATGCTTCGGTTCCTTCTTTTACCGGAATTTCCCTGCCGTCCCAGAATCTGGGTGAAGTGGTCAACCGCGGAGTGGAAGCAGAGATCAGTCACAAAGGTAAAATTGGCAATGTCGGGTATTATATCGGTGGAAATGCGACTTTTGCCCGCAATAAAGTGATCTACATGGATGAAGCTGCTGATGTCCCGGAATGGCAGAAAAAAGAAGGACATCCTATGGACTCATGGATGGTCTTTCCAACCGACGGACTTTATCAGACATGGGAGGAAGTCGAAAATACACCGCATCTTGAGAATACACAGCCCGGAGATGTAAAATATGTGGATACCGACGGAGATCAAAGTATTACAGGAAGAGATATGGTCAGGATCTATAAGAGTCCCACTCCTGAACTGGTTTTCGGTATTCCGATGGGTTTTTCATGGAATGGTTTTGAACTAAATGCACTCTGGCAGGGACAGGCGATGGCCCGGCAATTCCTTTTACCGCAATCGCTCAATATTGACGTGGACTATTTTAACGGGCGATGGATTTCGGCCGAAGAAACGCCAAATGCAAAATATCCCCGAGCCTATACCTATGAATATCCGATCATGGATCAGATGCTTGAATACTGGCTGCGCGACGCTTCCTTTATCAGACTGAAGAATCTGGAACTCGCCTACACCTTTAAATCCGGAATGTTGCAGGACCTTCAGATCTCCAACTTAAGATTGTATATCAGCGGGTCAAACCTTTTCACCCTGGATCATATGAAGTTAGTGGACCCCGAGTTAAGCCCGGGTAACTTCGGCGGTAAGTATTACCCTCAAACACGGATTTTCAATGTAGGTGTCAATCTTTCTTTCTAATCGTAAAAACGTGAAATCATGAAGAAAAATATATTCATATTACTTGCGGCCGTCACTGCATTATGCCTGGGATCATGTTCCGATGTGCTTGACCTGGAACCGCTGGATTCTTACAATCCGGAGACTGTCTTTTCAGATGCCGATATGGCCGAATTGTTCGTAAACCAGCGCTATCCTGAGCTAAAGCATGGATTTTCGATAGGACTCCGCTGGATCTCTGACGAAGGCTACCATAATCATAACGGAACGATCCAACAAATTAACATGGGAGCGATGACGCCTGACCTGACCGGCGGATTTGATACATGGGAGTATTATAGTTCGATCCGTCATTGCAACATCTTTCTTGAAAATTCGGATAAACTGCCGGTCGATGATGTTCTGAAACAAGAACGGGTAGACAGAATGACCGGAGAGGTGATTTTTTTGCGGGCGCTTTTTTATTTTGACCTCGCAAACCGGTACAACGGGGTGCCTTTGATCACAAAGACGCTTACCGAGAATGATGAACTGCTGTTACCACGAAACAGTTACGATGAGTGTATGACCTTTGTCGTTGAAGAACTCGATAAAGCTGCTGCCCTGCTCCCCGTATCCTACGATTCCGAAAACTTTGGCCGGGCCACCAAAGGCGCAGCTCTGGCATATAAGGCACGGGCATTGCTTTATATGGCCAGTCCTCTTCATAATACAACCGGTGACAAGTCGAAATGGCAGCTGGCTGCCGATGCTGCAAAGGCCGTAATTGATCTGAAGGATGGAGACGGTAACCTGGTTTATGCACTTGATGAGGATTATGCAGGAATGTTCCTGAATTATAACAGCCAGGAAATTATATTTGAACGGCTGTTTAACAACGAGTATGGCACCTATATTCAAATGTATGAATTGCCCAGCGGCTATGATGAATCATGGGCCAATACCAACGTGACCCAGGAAATGGTCGATGCGTACGAAATGAAAGACGGTACTCTTCCATCGCAGGCCGGTTCTTCTTACGATCCTTTACGCCCCTACATCAATCGTGAACCGCGCTTCTATGCATCGGTCCTTTTTGACGGAGCCATGTTCAAGGGAAGGGAAGTGGAATGCTGGATCAACGACAATCCCGACGATATCCTGAATTCCGGACTTGATTCGGACAAGAACCCGATTGGCGACTGGAATGCATCGGCGACCCGGTATACTATGCGAAAATTTATGGATGAGAGCCTTGCCACCGGCCCTGTCATCTGTCCTCAACCCTGGATATACATGCGCCTGGGTGAAATATACCTCGATTATGCAGAGGCCCTCTACCAAACAGGCAACGAGCCGGAAGCCCGTAAATACCTCAACCTCATCCGCGAGAGAGCGCGGTCCGGTTTAACAAACGTTTTGCCTGACATTACTGTTTCCGGAGATGCTTTATGGAAAAAGATTGTCAACGAACGACGGGTTGAACTGGCTTTCGAAGATCATCGCTACTGGGATGTACGCCGCTGGAAAATTGCAGATCAGACGGAAAATGTTACGATTCACCGGATGCAGATCTATAAAAACCTTGCTTCAGGTGCCAAAACATATTCCGTCGAACCCTTGCAGGAAAGAAAATTCTATTCTCAGCACTATTTTCTGCCTATCCCGAGAGGCGAAATGAACAAGGATCCGAACCTGGAACAAAATCCCGGATATAATTAAACCATCTGAAAGGATTACAGGCCCGGAAAACGCCTGTAATCTTTTCTAAGCCTGTACGGAACAAACCGGATACCGCATAACAGGGAGGACTCCGAAAATGACATCTCCATTTTCGGGATAGGGTTGCTATTTTCCGGAACAACGAAATATCGGCTTACAAAAGTGCAATCATGGCATCGGATTGAAGTGAAAATCTACTGAAGAATCGGCTTAGCTAAAAAGCGGAAGCCTGGTTGCAGAAAGAAATTTAACGGATTTCCCCTGCAGGGAAAATCTGCCGTTTCATGTCCGTTGACCCGTATGCCTGCACATCAATTTTAACAAATACAGTTTATTTTATGCTTTTTTTGAAAATATCTTTTCCAAATGTTTGGCGAAAGCTGCTACTCCAAACGCTCATTCCATACACGCTGCTGTTAATGGTTATGATAGTTGCGGAAGGCTACGGACAAATAAAGACGGTTTTACCTGGAAAGGAAAATTATCTGAATATTACCGGATTTGGCACAACCTGTTACTGGAACGAGGCAGATTCCCTTTTAGGATATGAAATTGCCGGAGAAAACGATTCCCTTTTGAAGCAAAAGAAAGCTGACAACATCGGGGTACGGTGGTGGAATGCACGGGATGTGCAGCGCTTTGAAGTTGTTTGTAACCCAGGGATTGCAAAGGAGCTTGCTTCTTCCATGAAAATAGAATACTGGAACGACGTCTGGCCCGATGAACCTCCGCACATGCCTTCGTACGACGATCATGAGGATGACCTTTGGCGGGGAAAATGGGTCACAGCGAAAACCGATGTAACAGTAAACGGGAACAGGATAATCTTCACATTCCAACCTTTAACCGGGAGCGAAATAGCAACTGCCGACCGGCTTCCGGGCAAGGTGACTTACCGACGGACTGTAAAAATCAGGGCCGGATTTCCTGAAAAATACAAAGATGAAATAAAAGACATTGACGTGTTTTCGATGGCAGTTGTCCGTGAAAAATGCATCCGGATCGAATTTCTGCAGTCGGAAAATAAGCCAAAAAGCGTTACGGGGGAAATCGCGGTTTTTAATGGGTTTTTCAACGGACTTTCGGGCTGGAATTGGGGAAACGGTGATAAGAAAACCGGCAAAAACGGATGGTGCATCAATAACAGTGGCGGCAAAAAAGGAATTATTATGAAAGTATCGACCGCCGACGCTCTTTTGCCCGGTTCGAATGAAGAAACGGTTGTTACCCTGAAATCTTCCAACGGAACATTTTCATTCGCAACAGCCGACTTGTCTGCCGGGCCTCTTTATGTGCCGGATTTCAATACTTACATTTCCCTGGCCGAAGACACGGCTACCTTTCGGAAAGAAGTAATCAGAGGGAGCCGTATTCGTGATCAGATAGCAGCTGAACCGGAGCAGTCGTATGAAAGGGCAGGTAAAGAAATCCCCCGGAAAGACCCGGTACAGGATCAAAACGGCGGACGGATTTATCTTCCTCTGGCCTGTGATGCCAGTTGGCAGAAGTTTGCCGTGGAATGGGGCGGAAACATCATCATCGACCGGGACCGGGTAAAGGCCAGGGGAAAAGCGCTGTCGCTTTGTAACTGGAAGACTGATGAGCTGGACTGGAATTTCGGAACAGGCGGGGATCCGTCGTATGAAAGGAGTGAAGAAAACAGCCGGATGTCGATCCTGAATAACTATTTACCGGTAGTAAAAGCTGACTGGAACCATGACGGCCTTTTGTTTGGAGAGGAAGCTTTTGTCACGCTTGCCGAAAACAGTCCGCTTTCGCCATTCTGTACTGACAGAAGCGAATTTACTCCTGCCATTCTGATGGTGCAGTTAAAGGTTTCCAATCCTTCATTAAATGCAAGAACTGCTCATTTGTGGCTTCAGGGAAACCAGGCGCTGACGGATCTTGTATTTGAAGGCGGATTTATTTTTGATCGGATCAAAGGAGAGCGCTACATCCGTTGTTACAGCAAAAATACAAACGGAGAAGGACTAAAAACCCAAACCTTTGCGGAAGGAAACAGGCAGGGAATTCATTATGAGTTTGAACTCGCTCCGGGCGCTGACGAGATCTTTTATTTTTATTTTCCCTTTGTTGGCAATCTGACTGCTTCAAACAAGTCTGTCTTTTCACAGCTTGATTACTCCCTGGAAAGAACCCGTGTAACGGATTACTGGCGCAGACTGGTATCGGAGAATACGGCTTTTAATGTGCCGGAGGCCGTCTTTAATCAACTCTCCAGGGCTGTTATTCCTCACATCCGGATGAGTGTGACCAAAGACCCCGAAAGCGGACTTTACATGGTCCCGGCTGCGTCGTTCAGCTATCCGGTGTACGCCAACGAATCGATTTTCCAAACCGTATTGATGGATCGCCTGGGTGATTTTATGACGGCCGGCAGGTATCTTGATACGTTTTTAGAACTTCAGGGAAGCAGGAAACTTCCCGGAGCTTATACCGGAGACCAGAATGCCGTATTCCATGGCGTAAAAGTATCGGACGACAATGACCTCACTGCAATCGGGTACAACCTGAATCACGGAACAGTTCTCTGGGGACTGGCGCAACATTACCTGTCATCGAAAGACAATGCCTGGCTGAAAGAAGCGGCTCCGAAAATGATGAAAGCCGCCGATTGGATCATTGAACAACGCTCCCAAACCAAACTAAAGGACAGCAACGGGGATCCGGTGTTGCACGGGGGATTGTTACCCGCCGGGATGCTGGAGGATTGCCCGGAGTGGAAATACTGGTATGCGATAAACGCCTATGCTTATCTGGGAATGAGTACAATGGCCGGGGCATTCGGCCAGGCGGGCATTCCTCAGGCCGGCTATTATAAAAAAGAAGCCGAGGCTTACCGGAAGGACATTCAGGCGAGTTTGCAACGGGCGATGGAACTGGCTCCGGTGGTCAGGTTAAGGGACAACACGTGCGTTCCTTACGTGCCGACCCATCCGTATCAGCGTTTCCGCTATTTCGGGTCCAAAAAAACAAAATACTACGACCGGTATGAAAAGGGAATTTACCCGACTTTGCGTTTGTCTTCAACACGGGAAGTGCTGTACGGTCCGGTTACCTTGCTGAAGACCGGAATTATCGATGCTCACTCTCCTATGGCCAATTGGATCCTGAATGACTGGGAAGACAATCTGACGCTCTCCACGTCGATGAATCTGAATACACACGGATGGGTAGACGACGAATACTGGTTTAGCCGGGGCGGAATGGTTTTTCAGGCTAACCTGCAGAATCCGGTAAGCGTATATCTCGACCGGCACGAAACGAAGGCTGCAATCCGGAGTTTGTACAACAATTTTACGTCCTTGTTTTATCCCGATGTGATTGCCTTATCGGAAGAGTACCGGATGTGGGAACACGCCAGCGGGCCTTTTTATAAATGCCCCGATGAGGCCCGTGTCATTAACCAGATCATTGACTTCCTGATCGAAGAAAAAGCAGACCAGGTGTGGCTTGGCAACGGAATCCCCGAACATTGGCTTGAGTCCGGGCAGAAGGTCGAGTTAAACGGGGTTTACACCCGTTTCGGCAAATACAGTTATACATTGGCCCCCGGTAAAGATCCCAATACAATTGTTGCCTGCATTTCGCTCCCGGAAAACAGTCCAAAGACGCTGCTCTTTATTCACGATCCTTTTCAAAAGCCGATTGTGTCGGTTATACTAAACGGGAAGGAATGGTTGGACTGGGATGCGGATCAGAAAGTAATCACGTTGCCGCAGAACCTGAAGTCTGCTGATGTACTGGTGAAATATTAATTGACTTAACTGTTGAATGATGAACAGATCCTTTAATTTCTTCCTAACTGCCTTTCTGTTGTATACGGCATCCGTCTTTGCTCAGGACTATACCTCGAAGGTTCCTCATTTTACTTTCGGCAATGAACCTGAAGAACAGGAAAAGCAGCTGAAAGACAACCCGCTTGTACAAAGGTTCCGGCAATCGCGGAAGGAGCTTTCGGCCGACAGGCACAGACCTTTTTATCACTTCATAAGTCCCGAAGGAAAGCTGAACGATCCCAACGGACTGTGTTTCTGGAAGGGGAAGTGGCATTTGTTTTTCCAGGCCTATCCGCCTGAAGATCCGCGCCAGCATTGGGGGCATGCGGTAAGTGACGATCTGATCCATTGGCGCGACCTGCCCTACGCCATTTACCCTGTTCCTGAAGAAATGGTGTTTTCCGGTTCGACCTGGGTGGAAAATAACCGGGTAATAGCGATGTATCATGG
>JBDKTZ010000513.1:0-10980 GCA_039679975.1 Prolixibacteraceae bacterium | reverse complement strand
CTGGCCACTTCGATCTTTTCAACGGTGTTTAACTGACACCCTGGTACCTGTTCTCCATCCCGCAGGGTCGTGTCGAAAATATACAATCTGTCGCTCATGATGAATTTATTAGATTTGTTTATAGTCTTTTTTTACATAAAAAAAGCCATTCTCTGCTGAGAATGGCTCTATATTTTTTTATAGTAATTTCCTACATACCATTCTCACTCGTGCATCCAAATTAGAATACCGAATAGAATACTTAGAATGGAAATGTTGAAAAATTGATTCATTTTCATTAGTCGTTTCTTGTGCCCGGCAAAGTTCAAGCAAACTTAGCTTTGCTCTCACTTAGTCGAAACATTCATTTTCTCAATGATTTCGTGCAAATATGTAAATATTTTTTTAAAATGAAAATTTTAGCAACTAAAAAATAACAATCCTTAATAAAAAGATTTTATTGTCTTAATATAGCCTCATGACTTGTTGCTATCCCAGTGCGACATCGAGCAGCATCATTACAGCGAAACCAAGCATGGTACCAATGGTAGCAATATCGGTATGTTTATCGAGTTGCGATTCGGGAATTAATTCTTCCACAACCACATAGATCATGGCTCCGGCAGCAAAGGAAAGGGCGTAAGGCAAGATGGGTTCCATCAGGATTACAGCTGCTGCTCCAATAACGCCGGCAACGGGTTCTACCAGACCCGAGGCCTGTCCGTACATGAAACTTTTTCCCCGGCTCATTCCTTCACGCCGCAGGGGTATTGATACGGCCGCACCTTCAGGGAAGTTCTGGATTCCAATGCCAATGGCCAAAGCAATTGCCCCGGTTAATGAGGCTGACGGGAGATCAGTTGCGATCGCTCCGAAAGCCACTCCGACCGCCAAACCTTCAGGAATGTTATGCAAGGTGATCGCCAGCACAAGGAGCACACTCCTTCTCCATGAAGTGGGAACGCCTTCCGCTTCTTCGCGGGGAAAACCCAGGTGAAGGTGCGGAAGGATCTGGTCAACTGCCCAAAGGAAGAAACCTCCGGCAAGAAACCCGATGAGCGGTGGCAGCCAGACTGTTCCTCCCGATACTTTAACCATTTCAATGGCCGGGTTTAACAAGGACCAGAAACTGGCAGCAATCATGACTCCTGCGGCAAAACCGAGCATACCATCGAGCATCCTTCTGTTAATTCCCTTAAATAAGAAAACCATTGCTGCTCCGAGAGCGGTGACAAACCATGTGAATAAAGTAGCCGTCAAAGCTTGTAGTACGGGGGGCAAATTAGTAAACCATTCAACCATAGACAATCTTTTAAACGTTAAATCCGGATGAAAGTTAATAAAAAAGCCTGATGCACATAAGGCAGTCAGGCTTAAAATTGTTCTTATAAGGCGAAGATTACACGATTTTTTTCATAGCCGTCATGGATGACCGGAGTTTTTCTCCGACAATCTCGACAGGGTGGTGTCGGATCGCTTTGTTTACGCCGATTAGTTGAATATTATCGACGCTGTTGTCATATCCCTCACCATAGGTTTCGCCGATCACATCCGTTTCGATCTTTGTCATAAAACCGGCCAGCAGGGGCTTGCAGGCATGATCAAACAAATAACAGCCATATTCGGCAGTATCGGAAATGATCCGGTTCATTTCAAACAGCTTTTTACGGGCGATCGTGTTGGCAATCAGCGGTACTTCATGAAGTGATTCATAGTAAGCCGATTCGGGTTTGATTCCGGCTTCGGTCATCGTTTCAAAAGCAAGTTCAACGCCTGCTTTCACAAAAGCAATCAATAAAACGCCGTTATCGAAATATTCCTGTTCAGCGATTTCTTCGTCAGTTGACGATGTTTTCTCAAAAGCTGTTTCCCCGGTCTGAGCGCGCCAGGTCAGCAGTTTTTTATCATCGTCTGCCCAATCTTTCATCATGGTTGAGGAGAACTCCCCGCTCATGATGTCATCCATATGTTTCTGAAACAACGCGCGCATAATGGATTTCATTTCTTCAGCCAATTCAAAAGCCTTGATTTTGGCCGGATTGGACAGGCGGTCCATCATATTTGTGATACCACCGTGCTTCAATGCTTCGGTGATCACTTCCCATCCGTACTGGATCAGTTTGGAGGCGTAACCGGGTTCGATGTTTTTCTCGATCATTTTATTAAAGGAGAGAATGGATCCGGTTTGCAAGAGGCCGCAGAGGATGGTTTGTTCACCCATCAGGTCCGATTTTACTTCTGCAACAAATGAAGAGTGGAGTACACCTGCACGGTCTGCCCCGGTACCAACAGCATATGCCTTGGCAATTTCAAAACCGTCGCCGTTTGGGTCATTTTCGGGATGTACCGCGATCAGGGTGGGGACCCCAAAACCACGCTTGTACTCTTCACGCACTTCGGTTCCGGGCGATTTGGGAGCAACCATGATAACGGTCAGGTCTTTCCGGATTTGCATCCCTTCCTCCACGATATTAAACCCGTGTGAGTATGATAATGTGGCGCCTTTTTTCATAAGAGGCATAATGGCTGCAATTACGCCCGAGTGTTGTTTGTCGGGAGTCAGGTTGATGACCAGGTCGGCTGTCGGGATCATTTCCTCGTAGGTTCCTACCTTAAATCCGTTTCCTGCTGCGTTTTTATAGGATTGCCGCTGCTCTTTGATCGCAGAATTGCGCAGCGTATATGAAACATCAAGGCCTGAGTCGCGCAGATTGAGACCTTGGTTCAAACCCTGAGCGCCGCATCCGACGATCACGATTTTCTTACCTTCCAGCTTTTTCACTCCGTCTGCGAATTCAGATTTATCCATAAATCTGCATGTTCCCAGTTGCTCCAACTGCAGACGCAGGGGGAGTGTGTTAAAGTAGTTTGCCATTTTTTTTATTGATTATTGGTGATTCGATTAAAATTTCTGTTTAAAAGCTATTTTTTCTCAAGAGTTGTTATCCGTAGCCCGCTACTAATCCATTTGACTGAGCAGAGCATCCCGTTCTTTCAGGAATTCCGAAAGTCTTTCGATCGGATCACGTGTAATGGCTATCCTTCCTGAACGAACAAACTGCGGTACCCCGAACTTGTTGAGCCGTTCGAAAAGCTCTTGTGTTTCTTCTTTATGACCGGTTTTTTCAACAACAATATATTCCCGGGTGATTTCAAGAATCCTTGCGCCGCAGTCCCGGATGATTTTTTCAACTTCATCACTTTCGAAAAGCTGGTCGGTCTGTACTTTATACAAAGCGATTTCCTGAAAGATCATTTCTTCATTGGTATGATAAAAAGCTTTCAGTACATCCACAATTTTTTCAAGCTGACTCACCAGCCTTTGCACTTTTTCTTTGGTCGTGTTTACAACGATGATAAACTTGGAAATCCCTTTTATAGCTGACTGAGATACAGTCAGGCTCTCGATGTTAATTTTCCTTCGGGTAAAGTTGATCGTGATCCGGTTCAGCAACCCGATATTATTCTCCGAAAATATGGTGATTATAAATTCCTGGTTCATTTTTAAAATTGTCAAATTGTTAAATTGTCAAATTCCGGCAACCAACAACCAGCTGCAGGCAGCTGGTTGCATTATTGTTCCAACTCACGACTTGTCGCACATAACTGTTAAGCTTCAAGGATGATGTCTGAAACAGAAGCGCCTGAGGGGACCATCGGGAAAACATTGTCTTCTTTTTCAACAACCACTTCAAGCAGATAGGGGCCATCATGGTCAAGCATTTTTTGTACGCCTGCCTCCAGATCTTCCCGTTGGGTTACTTTATGGGCAGCCATGCCAAATCCGTTGGTGATCATGATAAAATCAGGATTTTGAAGCTCTGTAAAAGAATAGCGTTTTTCAAAGAAGAGCTCTTGCCACTGACGTACCATGCCCAAAAAGTTATTATTCAATAAAATAATTTTCACCGGAAGTTTGTTTTGTACAATCGTTCCAAGTTCCTGAAGGGTCATCTGATAGCCGCCATCTCCAACGAAACAAATGACGGTACGGTCGGGAGCCCCGAGTTGAGCGCCAAGCGATGCCGGGATAGCGTAACCCATCGTTCCGAGTCCTCCTGATGTGACATTACTTTTTGAACGTTTAAACTTAAAGTAACGGGATGCGATCATCTGTTGCTGCCCCACGTCGGTTACCAGAATAGCGTCGTGATTGGTCTTTTCAGATGCAATTCTGACAGCCTCGCCCATGGTGAGCCCCTCTTTGTCAGGGTAAAGATCTTTTGTAATGACTTTTTCATTTTCAATTTTTTCACATTCGCGGAATTCGCGGACCCAATTGTCATGGTTGGCAGGCTTCACATTTAAAGTTAACAGGGGAAGCGATTTCTTCGCATTTCCCAATACGGGAACATCGGCCTTAATGATTTTATTAATTTCAGAACCATCAATTTCAAGATGGATAATCTTGGCATGGGAGGCATATGTGCTCACTTTTCCTGTTACACGATCGTCGAAACGCATACCAACGGCAATGATCAGGTCGGCTTCGTTGGTTTTGATATTAGGCCCGTAATTGCCATGCATACCTAACATGCCCACGTTCAGTGGGTGATCGGAAGGAAGCGCGGAAAGCCCCAGCAAAGTCCATGCAGCCGGTATACCTGTTTTTTCAATAAACGCTTTTAGTTCCTCTTCTGCCTGGGCAATGATCACTCCCTGTCCAAAGAGCAGCAGCGGTTTTTTTGCAGTATCAATTAATTTTGCCGCAGCTTCCACCTGGAAGGGATCGACAGGATGTTCAGGAATATAAGAACGTATTTTGCTGCATTTTTTATAATTAAAGGAATCCAGCTTTTGGAACTGGGCATCTTTCGCGATGTCCAGAAGAACCGGGCCCGGACGGCCGGACTGAGCAATGTAGAATGCTTTGGCAATGGCCTCGGGGATTTCTTCCGCGTCAGTAATCTGGTAGTTCCACTTGGTGACGGGCATGGAAATACCAACCACATCCGATTCCTGAAAAGCGTCAGTTCCTAAGAGGGGAGATGCCACCTGACCGGTAATGCAGACCAGTGGAATGGAATCGATCATGGCATCGGCAATACCGGTAATCAGATTAGTGGCTCCCGGACCGGATGTGGCAAAGCAAACCCCGGCTTTTCCGGTAACTTTCGCGTATCCTTCGGCAGCATGTACGGCACCTTGTTCATGACGGGTTAAAATATGGGTAATATGCTTGTCATAATCGTAAAGAGCATCGTATATAGGCATAATTGCTCCTCCCGGATACCCAAAAATGGTACTCACCCCTTCTTCCAACAGGGAAAGAATAACTGCCTGTGATCCTGAAATAGATTTTGTTGACATATGAATGAATTTAATTATTTATTAATCAATTAAGCGGACAGCACCTTTGTCGGCCGATGTAACCATGCTGGCATAGGCTTTTAACGCTTTACTTATTTTACGTTGACGTTCAGCCGGCTGCCAGGCATTCTTCCCTTTAGCCTCTTCTTCGTCTCTTCTTCGTTTCAGTTCCTCATCACTAATCAATACATTAATTTTTCGGGCGGGAATATCAATGCCGATCGGATCACCATTCCGCACAAGAGCGATTGCGCCTCCTGAAGCGGCTTCGGGTGATATGTGGCCAATCGAAAGTCCCGAGGTACCCCCGGAAAAACGACCGTCGGTGATCAGGGCGCACACTTTGTCAAGCTTGACCGACTTGAGATAAGAAGTCGGATAAAGCATCTCCTGCATTCCCGGCCCTCCCCTGGGCCCCTCATAACGGATCACCACCACATCGCCTGCCTGAACGGTGTCGCCCAGAATCCCGTTAACCGCATCTTCCTGTGACTCAAACACCCGGGCTGTTCCGTTAAACTTGTAGACGGAAGGATCAACGCCGGCCGTTTTTACGATACATCCGTCTTCGGCAATATTTCCGTAGAGAACAGCCAATCCTCCATCTTTGTTGTAAGCATGTTCCACATCATGGATACAGCCATGCTGACGGTCCATGTCGAATGTATGGAAATAGGTGTCCTGTGATCCCATGACGCTGTTACGAAAGCCTCCCGGCGCCGATTTGAAAATCCGGATATCATCGTCCTGAACCAGTGGACTGATAATGTCATATTTTCTGATTGCCTCTCCTAGCGAGAGGCCGTCGACACGTGACACCGAAGTATCCAGGAGCCCGCCCCGGTTTAATTCAGCCAGAATACCCAGAATGCCGCCTGCACGATTCACGTCCTGAACGTGATAAGTACCATTGGGTGCAACTTTACAGAGATTTGGGGTTTCTTTCGAGAGTTCGTCAATATCACTCATGGTAAAGTCAACTCCGGCTTCATGTGCGATTGCCAGGATGTGCAATACGGTATTGGTCGATCCGCCCATGGCAATGTCGAGTTTCATGGCATTCCGGAATGCTGCTTTTGTTGCGATCGTTCGGGGAAGAGCATTCTCATTACCGTTTTGATAATAATCGTATGTTAATTGAACGATCCTTCCCGCAGCCTGTTCAAACAAATGTTTCCGGTTAACATGAGTGGAAACAATCGTTCCGTTTCCCGGAAGAGCCAGACCAAGGGCTTCAGCCAGACAGTTCATGGAGTTGGCCGTAAACATGCCGGAACAGCTTCCGCAAGTCGGACAGGCATTTTGCTCAACCTTCAACATGGTATCGTCATCGATGTTGGAATCGGCACTCATCACCATGGCATCGACCAGGTCATACTTTTTCCCGTCAACAACACCGGCTTCCATGGGGCCGCCCGATACAAAAATGGCAGGAATGTTCAAACGCATGGCAGCCATCATCATTCCCGGGGTGATCTTATCGCAGTTCGAAATGCAGATCATGGCATCGGCCATGTGGGCATTACACATATATTCAACACTGTCTGCAATGATATCGCGCGAAGGAAGAGAGTATAACATGCCGTCATGGCCCATGGCAATTCCGTCATCGATGGCAATTGTATTGAACTCGGCCGCAAAACATCCCTGCTTTTCAATTTCCTTTTTCACGAGCTGTCCCACATCATGAAGGTGGACGTGCCCAGGTACAAACTGAGTAAATGAATTGACAATGGCAATCAGCGGTTTGCCGAATTGCTCTTCTTTCATTCCATTGGCCCGCCATAAGCTCCGGGCACCGGCCATTCTCCGGCCTTTGGTTGTTGTTGCAGATCTTAGTTCGTGTTGCATATCCTTTAAATTAATCTCTAAAAAAAAACCCTTCCCGGTTAAGAGAAAGGCTTTTGAATATCATTGTTCAACAATCAATGGCCTTTCCCGGTAGCTCCGCAAAGGACGACCAGAATAATCAGCGTATGATATGTTGAAAAATGCTTCATCACTACTTTTTTTAAATGAAAAAAGCCATTCTCGCTAAGTGAGAATGGCTACCTGACAGTAAAACGTGCGACATCCTCACTTCGTCTGCGAAATGACAACGACTAGAAGAATAACCACGTTTAGTATGATAGCCAATTTTTTCATATTTTTGTTATGTATGGGCAAAAGTAGAAATTAATTTTAAAAAGCAAAATTAATTTGTAAGTAAAAATATCTTTTTAGAATAAATTTTATATACAGTCACCTCTTTTGGCAATAGTTTATAACAAAAAAGAGGTTGTCGTTCAGGAACTAAGGCTGTATGAGTGCAGAGATGGAAAAACTATTTTTATTTTGCCCGGTTTTATATACAGGCGATTTTTAAACTCATTATTCATATAGTATGGGAAAATTATCAGGAAATGGGACCATGGGGTATGTAGAAGACCTTTGGTTGTTTGTTTTACGCGTTGCAGTTGGAACGAGTATGTTGACTCATGGAATTCCGAAACTTCAGATGTTATTTGCCGGAGGAGAGCTGGCTTTTCCGGATACGTTGGGAATAGGCGTTTTTTGGACCCTGGTGCTGGTCGTTTTTGCTGAAGTCGTTTGTTCCGGACTACTGATCCTAGGGATATGGACACGTCTGTCTTCCATCCCGCTTGTAATCAACATGGCAGTAGCATTTTTTGTGATTCATGGGCCTGATCCTTTCGGAAAGAAGGAACTGGCCTTATTTTATTTACTGGTTTATCTGAACCTTCTTGTTTTTGGAGGAGGTAAATTTGCTCTGGACCGATTGTTCCGACGGACTTAAATTCAAGGCCAATATCAAAGCCCGTACAGTGAAGTTAACAGCTTCTCCACTGCCTGAATCGCAGTATTCTGACTGCATGAAAAATTATTTAACGAGATGTCAAACAGGATTTCCCTTCCCGACGCTGTTCTTAACCATCCGGCATAGCAGCGTGCCCTCGTCATGCTGCCGCTTTTGGCGCGTAAGCTTTTATCGGGGAAATTTCGGGCATCAAACTGATAAAGTGTTCCGTCAGGTACTGCAGGGAGTGAGTTAAAGAAAAGCTCGTTGTACCGGCTTTTGTTTTTCATGTAAGCCAGTATACCTACCATCTGGCGGGCAGTTAATGCATTGGACCGGGACAGCCCGCTACCGTCACACATAAAGAATCCGCGGGTATCAAGCCCTTTATTTTTCCAAAACTCCATGATAACGGAGATACCTCCCTTTACAGAGCCTACTCCGGTTTTGAGGTAAGCCAGATGTTTTAGCAGATGTTCTGCAAACAGGTTGACGCTTTCGTGATTCGTGATCCGGATCAGATCGGCCAGGATAGGGGAGTATGTCGTTGCAAGGGTAACCTCGGTCGTTGTTTTTTGGGTTGCTTCCTTTATCCTGCCACCGATCGTGATTCCCTCGTTTTCCATCCTGCTTTTCAGCTGTCCGGCCAAAAGCCGGGCCGGATTGGGTATGGAACCCCTGATCACAAAATCCTGTTTCCCTTTTGGAACGGATCCCCGGATCACCCGGTGCAAATCGAGCGGACTTCCATAGATATAAGCCAGATCACGCTGATCGTCTGAGGAGAGGACCCGGTTGTCGAAAGTGAGTCCCGGAACAGCAGGATTGATCGAAGTGATCCGGGTAGGCTGCTCCGCTGAAGAAGATGACCATAAATGGATGTCACAGGTATTGTCGTAAACGGATAAACCGCTGACACCGGCTCCAAAATAATTTCCCAGGTCCTCCCAGATCCAGGTGTCGGGGATCGCTTGATCATCATATATAGTGGCATCGGTGATGATGTTGCCGCTGATATGACGAATGTGATAAACATTCAGGCTGTCGGTCCATGCCTTTAAAAAATGATTCGTCAGATAGTGCTCTTTAAAATATCGTGAACCCAACGCAGGATCTCCGCCGCCGACGATGATCAGATCGCCCAGGAGGCTGTCGTTCCTGATGATCCCGTTAAAGGCCAGTTTTGTTGAAAACCGGTAGTCCGGGCCCATAATTTCCAAAGCTGTTGCTGTGGTCACCAGTTTCAGCATTGAGGCAGGAACCAGACTTAATTCAGGATTAAAAGACCCCACGCGGTCGCCCGTCGAAGCTTCCTCCATATAGATTCCAATGCCTGCATTCTGAAAATGTTGCTGTCTGGTCCATTGACCAATCAGACTGTCAGGGCAAAGTACAGGCTGGCTATGTCCTTTAAAAAAACAGAACATGATCAGGAAAAGAACGATCTCTTTTAGCGCTTTTTTTTTCATTCCTTTAAAGCTGAATTTATTTTATAAATTTGAGCTCAAGGTATTGATTTGGCCGGAAAAATAAAATATCATGTGGAAAACAATTTTAATTGTGGGAACGGGAGGCTTTTTGGGGAGTGTTGCGCGTTACCTGACACAACTCCTGGTGGAAAGATCTTTTCACAGCACTTTTCCCTGGGGAACTTTCGCGGCGAACACAGGAGGTTGTTTCATTATTGGCGTCGTCTATGCCCTTTCTGAACGCGGGGGTCTTCTTAGTCCCGAGTGGCGGATTTTTTTGACGGTGGGCTTTTGCGGCGGGTTTACAACATTTTCTTCTTTCGCCTATAATAATCTTATCATGTTAAATGAAAAAAGTTATTTGCAATTTTTCGGGAATATCTTTTTGAGCGTTTTTTTCGGGCTTACCGCTGTTTACCTGGGCGTTATTGCTATCCGTATTCTTTATCGCTGATCCGTTTACGAAGTGAATATCAGATTTGTGAGCGTGCGCCTTCATCCGGGATGTAGAAGTTTTCTACAGTCTACACATTTATTCCACGTTATCTGAACACCGAATAAAATTTAGTTATTACTATGTATTTGAACTACAGCCGGATTTGTCTTTATCGGGTTTTTGGCATGCTTTTATTGGTGTAAGCGCTCTTGCTTTTATATACGTAAGTGCTTTTATGGAAACGGATAACATGAAGAAATGGATAACGGCTTTATCGTTTATGTGGACTGGACTTATTCTACCGGCAACGATAGCGGAGGGTCATATCCTGTTTTTGGTTCAGGACCAGGAAGTGACGTGGGAGGAGATGAAAATAGAAGATATTCCTGAGGTCGTTGATAAATCTTTTAAAGAGTATTTTGCGGATTATACTGTAAAGAAAGCATACATCAGCAATAAGGGATCCTATAAACTGGAGGTCAGCAGAGAGGAAATTCATTATATACTCTTCTATAACGAGAAGGGAGAGTTAATTAAAGTAGAGCAACCTGAAGATGCAAAGCAATGACCGATATCCGATATATATCATGCTAATCGCCTGAAACCGGATTTTTAACAGCTTAAGAAAATTGATTAGGTGACAACCGGCCCCTGCATGAAGTGATATCCCGCACTGGCAGGGGCCTTTTCTTTGATCATCCCATGAACCGCGTCAATTATGATCCTATTTTTTGTAGAATTTTTCTACATTCTTCCGAGAACTCTAAATGAGAAAGGATACCTCGGCAGTTCCATGAGATTTAAATTAAATATTTGATAATTAGAATGTTGTATTGTGATAAAACGAAATTTATTTCCTTTGGCATGCTTTTAACAGGTAAGATTGGAAAAATGAACGGAAAGTTCAATACCGAATTGAAACGTTCAAAACGTTCAAAATGAATAAATTAAAAAAATAATCGTATGAAAAAGGTATTTTATTTATTATC
>JBDKTZ010000594.1:0-5939 GCA_039679975.1 Prolixibacteraceae bacterium | reverse complement strand
CCGTAAGGTTTATGGGCAAAGGTATGGTATACAAAGCGGTTGATCCCCGCGCAAAAGGCCCAGTCGCTCTGATCTTTCATGTTGCCGGGATACTTTTTCCAGGCTTCGCGCGAATCGGCGGTGAACGATTCTGCCGCCACCACCGGCTTTCCCTGAATATGCGCAATCGAGCTCGCTTCCACACAACTAAAGGAAGAATTGAAACCATAACCGTCGCTCCAGAATTCACACATAGGAACGTCGGCCACGCTTCCCAAATCAAGGTCTGCCGTGGGATTCATATCGTAAGGTTCAACAGAAAGCCTGAATCCGTTTCGCCGGCCCAGCTTTTTAAACTGCTGCGCATGATTTTCCAGTACCAGTTCCTGAGCTGTCTGGCGGACATCCCATAAAAACCGCTCGCTCAACTCCAGGCTGCCAACGGTTTGCCCGGCATAAACCGGTAGGTATGCCAGCAAATCGTAGCCGCGCCGCTTCTGAAATTCTTCTCTGAACCGGCCGGTCCAGTTCTGGCTCCCCATTTCCCAGCTGTCTATGTGGATCATCGTCCACCCTCCCTTTTCTGCCGGCTGCCTGTCCCCCACCCGGTTCAGAAGTTTACCGACAAATGCATCAAAATGAGCGTTAAAGGCCACCGTATCCAGCTTGTCACATTCAAAACCCAGGCCGGGTCCCGGGGCCGGCCGCGTAATGGCCCCGTTGTTCCTTGTTCCGAACCTCACGATCGTCCAACGCCCGGCCGGCACCTCCCAATCCAAAATGCCGTCACGACTGAGTTTACCTGTTAAATTAATAATGTCTTCCTGCTTAACGGCGCTTCCGGGAATTTCCGGATATAAATTCTGTGAAGGCAAAAACTGACTGGCCCCCGGTTGCGAAGTATAGGGAGCCCGGTAAACGAGCGCCTTCTCATCAAGCCTGCTAATTTCCTGACGGGCATCCGGTGTCGGATAGGCCAGCACGGCCACATCTTCGTACCAGTCGTTTCGGATAACTTTCAAATGACCGGGCACAGAGCCTTCCCCGAAAAAAGGACTTCGGGGTGCCGGAACAGGCAGGACAGGCTTGATCACGCCGGGCCCTTTCACTTCGATTGAAGCAGAAACCAGATGCATCATCGATTGCTCCGGCTTCACCCACGGGCCACCGCTACCCGCCCAGCCCGGCCCTGAGCCCAATATCAGCCGGATACCAAGCCTTTCACATTCGCGAACGGCATGAACATATAAGTCCTGCCATTCCTCGCTCAGAAAATCAACCTTCCCGCGGGGTACGCCCACATTCACTTCCAGGAAAAGCACATAGCCCAGGCCAGCCTTCTTCATCGACTCCAAATCGGCGGTCATCGCCTCCCGGCTTACATTTCCGTCCATAAAATACCAGTAAACCCCCGGCTTCATGCTGTCGGGCGGCAAAACAAATGCCTCTTTGAGAGGATCTCCCTTCTGAAGCTGACAACGGGATGTACTTAGGATAACAGTCAACAGGATCAATGCAAATAACACAAGAGGTGTTGATCTGAACAAGATTCTTTTCATAACCGGCTTATTTTAGGTTCCTTAAATTTCCTGAAAAAACACCACTCCGGCATCCTGCTCTGTCCGGTCTCACAGTTTACGTCAGATTGGCATCGGACATCAGCAACACCCATTTCTCCACAAGATTCAATCCTGAAAACTTAAAGTTGATGTCAAAGTGCGCTACGTTTGTGCCGGCCGGGATCTGGCAGGTCTGCGACGGCAGCTCATAGAAATTCTCCGGCAGTTGCTTGTAGTATAAATCGGTGCGGTCGGTATACTTATCGAAATTCAAAAAACTCAGCGTATCGTTGTCCACCCCGATTCGTACGCTGTAATCCCTGCTATTTGTTTGTGATCTGCTTACAATAACCGGAAGTTTTAAACTTCATTTTCCCGGTCTTAATCAAACGATGGCTAACCCGGAGCCTGAGTAAGGCGTGCATTTCTTTTCAGTTCGTCGTAAGCCACAGGCCAGAAGTATTTTTTCATCGGCCATGAGTCTGTACACTCGGTACCACAACCTGTTCGTAGAAATACGCTCTCGATTCTTTCGGCACGGTGGTATTGTAGCCATAGATCATCTGGCTTTCTTCCTTGGGGGCATCTTTCCAGCGGCGCAGATCATAATAGCGCTGGTTTTCGCCGAGGAATTCGATCTGGCGTTCCCGTTTAATTTGTTTTCTCAGTTCAGCGGGATCGCTGTAGGGGTCACCCATTCCGATTTCATCGAAGTTGGGTACGCCACCGCGTAAGCGAACCGGGAGCACGGCAGCCTTTATGGCCGCGATATCACGCGAAATGGTATAGGTTTCGGATCCGTTCCAGGATGCGATCTGATGGGAGGAAGTTAATTCGTTCAGCACTTCGGCATACATTAACAGGATATCGGCATAACGGACAGCAGGGTCCACTTTGGGGTATACGGTGCCGTCCTTGTAGCTTTCCTTGGGATTGACGAATTTCATCATCCCGATACCGGTTGGGATCCAGCGGTCGTCGGTACTCACAATTTTTCGTCCGTCATCTTCACCTTAACAGTAGAATGCCTGGAAGTCGCGGTTATTGGCGTCCTTTGCACTGGTGCAGGATCAGTGGGCGCCGCTAAAGGCAACCGATGCGTAAAGGCGGGGTTCCCTGTTGGCATATTCCTTGAACGGAACCGCTGCTCGCCTCCGGGCTGCGGCTGCATTCGTTTGCTTAACCGCTGAACCGGGCTTTTGAAATATACGAAGTGATGATACCGACTTCCTGAATAGCTGTCCTGCCGGACAAGGGTTTCACTCAGCTTTTCCACGTCGCCCAAGAGTTCAATTACTCGATTTTGGCCGGTCAGGCCACACCAACCGGCCAGCTTTTCAAGATACAGAGGCCATCGGCTGTCGGGTTGACAGTTTACATGTTTTCTAACGAAAGTCCTTTATAATCGGTAGAGAATTTTGGATATTTTGAAATGATATCTTTCGCTCTATTTTCCAGTTCTCCCGAGCTAATGCGACGAGGATTGCGTTTCACTTCACAAAACACGATATGTTTTTTTACATCATTTACAGCTACTATATCAATTTCATTTTCACCTTTGGAATTCCAATAGCCCTGAATGTCGGAAAATTCTCTCGATTCAATCATCTTTGCACGGAAGTATTTTTCCAAAATAATCCCGCTATATGTTTCGTAATCCCGTTCTACGATATCACGTACATAATCGAGGTTGCCGATTTCTACTGCACTGCGGTATTTATAAATAAAACGGAACCAGAAATTTAGGAAACAATCTTCTATTTTGTATCTGTTGGAACGGCTACCTTCTTTCGCTCCGAAAGGACGATTGCGCTTAATTATATTGTATTCTTTTTCCAATCGTTCAAGATAACCGCCGACATCCATATTAAGAATGCTTTCAATCTGTCCTCTATCGGTTTTGGATGAAGCAATTAATGAAAGAATAGAAAAATAATTGCCATAATCTTTTCCAAATTCATCAATCAGTACATCGCGACCTTCATCCAAAAAGAATGACCCTTCGGAGAACAATGCATCGAGAATGGCTTTCTTTGTAAATGCCTTTTTATTAACTAATTGCTCAATATACTTAGCTACCCCTCCAGTTATCATATAGAAAGCCAATAAGTCTTCACTGGTATAATTAGAATGATAGCCTGACAATATTTCTTTAATTGTGTTGATATCAAAAGTTTTGATAATCATCCGGGCTGTTGCCCTACCGAAAAGAGGCTCTTTGGAACTCTCAAAAATACGTTGCATCATGGAGTAGATTGAGCCGCAAAGTATAAGATTAATTTTACTATTGTTTTTTGTCGAGTCCCATATATTTTGCATATCGCTGAATACGGATGAGTTAACGGTGCGGAACTCCTGAAACTCATCAATAACCAAAGTAAAATTTATCCGTTGCGACAATTGCATGATTGCTCTGAACAACTCAGAAAAAGTGGAATAGCTGCCAATAGGAATCCCTAATTTTTCATTGATTTCCCGGGAAAATTCATCACACAATAATACTTCATTTTTTTTGGCCACAAAGAAATACAGAAAAGGCACGGACTTAAAAGCATTTTTAAGTAATGTCGTTTTGCCAACTCGTCTGCGTCCGACCATCATTGTCATTTGTGCAGTTTCTGCAGAAGCTTGTTCTATGCTTTTTAGAGCTGTAATTTCAGATATCCTATCGTAAAATTTCATTTTTATATACTTATACTATCGTAATCACCATTACCGTAATGTTCGTTACGTTATTGCAAAAATATAAATTAATTCTGATTGACGACAATTCCGGCAATGATTATGTGATAAACACGATTTATGAAAGAGGTGACAGGACGCTTGAAGGTATTTTTAATGTAATTGGCTTCTGGCACAACAGAGGTTATTTTAGGAAAGGTCAAAGAATGGTCAAAAGCTTAGATAAAGGCAGGATAAAGCATACATCAAGGCAGGATAAAGCCACCTTAATGCCACCTTAAAGCCACTTTCATGGCACTTTAATCCCGATAGGAGGATTGTCCCGTATCAGGGCTTTGCCCATCGGACAGGAAATCTCTCCTGCGTCCTCCCTTCGAAAAATCTGTACATGTCAGAAAAAAAGCGCTCCGATTGTTACAGATAAAAAGACGTTAACCTGAAAATTCTCTAAATATGAACAGTCAACACATCAAAATTTTTGAATTTCCGTCCAACTTAGGACTCAGGAAAACCGATATGGCCGCTGAACCGGGAGTGCGTTTTCTGCCCGGCTGGCTGAAAAAGCATGGCCTTTACGACCTGCTGGAACCGAAACAGATCTTCAACCTGGAACCGCCGGAATACTCAATGGAACAGGATCCGGATTCGGGGGTCAGAAACGCAGATAAGATCGTTCATTACGCGGAAGACCAGTCGGCACTTCTACTGGAGCATTTGGGTACAGACAGTTTCCTGCTGTTGATCGGAGGTGACTGCAGCATCCTGATCGGGACCGCTCTGGCTTTAAAACAAAAAGGAAGCTATGGATTGTTCTATCTTGACGGCCATACCGATTTCATCTGGCCCGAGCTTTCTCATACAGGCGGCGCAGCGGGAATGGATCTGGCGATCGTAACGGGCCACGGCCATGAAAAACTGACCAATATTCTGGACCTGAAACCTTATTTACAGGAGCCGCACATCTGGTGCGTCGGAAACCTGGAAAATGATCCGCTGTATGTCAAACCCATCCTCGATTCAAACATTCATTACCTGGATATGAAGGAACTGCGCAATACCGGGATCGATCCTTGCACGAAAGGCTTTCTGGAGATGGTCGAAACTTCCGGACTTGACGGTTTTTTCATTCACTTCGATGTGGATGTCCTGAACAACCGGATTATGCCGGCCGTAGACTCCCCTGAATCCGGCGGACTGGAATATGAAGAAACGCTTCTTTTGCTCGGGAACCTGCTGTCCAGCCCCAAAGCAGCAGGCATGGAAATTACCATTCTCGACCCCGATCTGGACCCTGAAGGAACCTATACCCGCGAATTTGTCGCCCAGCTCGTTAAAATATTTGAAACGGCTAAAACAAGAAGTCTTTGAATGCTGCATTCTATTTCACAAGTAAAATTTCCTCTGTGTTCGTTGGTCAGATCGAAAAAAGAACTTCATCCCGGTTTCTGCACCGAAATGAAGTTCTGAATTTTCCCGTTTCTATAAAACAACGCCTGCTCGTGCTATTTTGTCGCCTCAATAATTCCCCGGAAATAACCGATCGATTCGGCAATTCCCATAAACGGATTGGTCATGTCTTTTTCATGTTCCAAGCTGCAAACTCCGCTATACTTGACTTTCCTGAGCATTTTCACGAATGCCGGAAAATCAATAACCCCACGGCCAACTTCAAGCGAATAGCCCAGTTTGGTCGTGCCGGTGACATCCTTGATATGAATA